>JAVVHA010000016.1 GCA_032249735.1 Dehalococcoidia bacterium
GTGAGCGCTATGCCCCCCGGACACAGAGGTCTACACAAACTTCTTGACACAACCCCTGAAGTCGGGGATAGTATACCTGAAGATGATGGCCCGGGCAGATTCGGTGGACATCTTCAGCTATTTTTGGGCGCCACTGGTGGCGGTGGGGGCCAGCTACGGCGGCCGCGTGAACGCTCATATCTCCCTCTCTGTTCTGGGGGCGTCTATCGTCCCCCAGCGGCCTCGCTTGCTATGTGTCATCTATAAGCACAACTACACTCACCAGATGGTGATGCGCTCTGGACGCTTTAGCGTCAGCCTCTTGGCCCATGACCAGCTCCATCTAGTGCCTGCCTTGGGCTTCGTATCGGGCCGCCAAGAGGACAAGATGCGAAACCTGGAGTTCTTTCTGACAGAGGCCGGCGATCCCGTCATGGCCGGCTGTCTGGGGTGGGCCCAGTGCCGGGTGATGGACGCCCTGGACCTGGGGGATGCCACCTGCTTTCTGGCAGCCGTGACGGCGAGGGCCCGCCTGCGTGAGGGGGAACCCTTGTGGTGGTTCCGCGTCCGCCCTATCCTCCCCCCGGAATGGTTGGCCCGTTGGGAGGCCAAGCTGGCCCGCAACATAGAGGCGTCGCTGCGGCTCATGCGCTGGCCCTTCCAGGCCGAGGGCCCATAGGGACGAGGTGCCACCCACCCCTTAGCTACTCCAGTGGCCCAGGATACGTCGCATATCCCGCAGCTCCTGGAGGAGGGAGGCGATATCTACATCCTCCACCTCGGCAGCCAGGGTGCGCTCCCGCACCTCCTGGCTGACGCGGCGAAAGATGTCCAGCAGGGCGCCGTCCAGCCCCACCTCCTCCCCAGGGGCTGGGGCCGCTGCCCCATCACCCTCCTCCTCCCCACTCTGCATCACCCTCTCCTCTGGCCCATCTTGCGCGGCCGTATCCACCGGCCACGCCTCGGACCCCTCATTGATGACGCCAGGGTCATGTGCCGTGGTCTCGGCTGTCAGGGGCGCCACCGGCGCCTGCGAGGTCGCCAGCTCTGGGGCGACCGACCTCCTCCCACGACGCCACGCCTCAGGGCGCACCAGTAGTAGGAAAACCCACACCCCAGGGGCCAGCAAGAGGGCTCGCCCCCACCAAGCGGGGACGAGGCCGTAGCCCATATAAGGCACCACCACCTCCGCCTTGAGGACCTCCTCGCCAGGGACCATAGAAAGGGCTGCCCCATCCGACTCCCGCTGGGCCAAGAGGAGCACATCATCCTGTGCCCTCTGCACCATGAGCACTTGAAACAGGCCGTCCTTGGTCAGCACCCTCCACCCTGGCCCCACCTGGTGGGCCGGGCGTGGCCGGGCCACCACTAGGGCCATGTTGGGCAGGGGTAGCAAGGAGGAGGCCTCCTCCCCCTTCACCTCCCACCCCACGAAAGGTGCCATAGCCCATATAAGCCCAGCCGGCGCTACCATAAGCGCTATCACACCTACAGCCGTCCGCACCCCCGAAAGCACTGCACGCACTGTCATCACCTCCTCCCTAGAAGGAGCCCAGACCCATAGACCCGAACATCCTGGCGGCTAGAGGCGGGATAGCCACCAGGGCCAACCCTGTAGCTCCCATGTTGAGGGCCCCGAAGAGGGCTAACTTATAGTGGGATCCCCCAGCCACCATCTGGGCGGCCAGGGTGTTGATGCATGTGAGGGCCAAGGCCACCCAGGTGACGGAGGCCATCACGTGTTGGGTGTCCACGCTATGGAAGGTCAGTCCTACCGGAATCCCCAGCTCCTGGGGGGAGAAGGAGCTGACGCTGGCCCCTGCCAGTATCTCCTGAGCGCGCAACAGCCCTGCGTTGAAGGCGCCTACGATCTCGTTGATGAAGAGGAGAAGGCCTACCAAAACGCCGTGCAAGGGCACGATGACGAAGTTGAAGGTGGAGGATACCAGCCTCCTGCGGGCCCGCAGGAGGTAGACCTGTAACCCTAGGTCTGCAGCTATGTTGCCCGAGGCCTCTGGCTCACCACCCATGCGCATGGCGTCCCAGAAGGCACTCACCACCCGCCGCACCAGCTCGCTGCCGGTCTCGGCCATGAAGTAGGCCCAGGCGCGCATACTGTCTAACCCTGCGTCCAGCCGTTGCAGCAGACGCTTCAGTTGGGGCTCCAGCGAGCCTATAGACTTGCGGTCCATATGGCGGAGGCTGTCGGCTATGGTGCCGCCACGGGCGGCTGTCACCCCTCCCAGAGCCCTTACGAAGTCAGCGATGTCCCGGTCGCGGCTGTTGACCCTCTGCTCCAGAAGGAACACGTACAGCCCCAAGGGGGCCAGAAGAAGGGCAGAGGCAAGTAGAGCGGGCCCTATTTTGCCAGTCATGACATATGTCAGCAGGCCCAACACCAGCGCTCCCGGCGCCAACGTCCTCCCCAAAAGCCTGAGCCACCTCACCTCGCGCGAGCCCTGGGCGCCATGATAGATCATGGGGTCGAAGGGGGACACACGCCGGATAAGCCACAGCCCCAGGACGCCCACAGCCAGCACCCCCACTTCGGTGATGAGCAGAAAGGCAGGGCCCAACTGGTAGATGAGGTTGGAGACGATGGCCACCAGCAGGATCATTATGGCCGCTGCCTCCAGGGCCACAAAGGCATCGGTCCACTTGCGCAGGGACTCCAAGTCCCTTTCGAACTCGTTCACATAGTCCTGCATGAGGACGCGCAGCTCCCGCCGCAAAAACGCCCCTTCCGCCTCGCCGGAGGCCATGGAGTTGCCCAGCCGCAGAAGGATGTTGTGCATGATCTCCTCTTGGGCCATGTGGGCCACCCGCTGACAGGCGTGGGCGAAGTCATACCCCAGCCCCCGCACCAGGGAGAGGACGCGCCCGAAGAAGGGGGAGGGGCGATACCCCAAGCTGTGGGCCGTGTGGAATAGATGGGCGCGGTCCACGTGGGCTGTGGCCAGGGCTGCCAGGTGAGTGAACAGGGAGACCAAGTCATAACGATAGGCACTGACATCGAACAAGAGCCCGCGGGCGCTGGGCAGCGCCTGGCCTTTAGAAGAGGCCCTGACGCCTGGCCTTGGCAAGGACTTGGTAAAGGTCATGGAAGTCCTTCACCCCCGAACGATGTAGCTCCTGCAGCACCTTGGCCCGCCGCTCTAGTTCCAGGTACATCTCACGGCGCTTGTTGGCCGGGATGCCGCGCCGGACGGCGATCTTGTGCTCCAGCAGGTAGCTGTTCATGTAGCCCAAGAACTCAAATCGATCCTGCACCGGGTCCCAACGGAAGGCCTCAGCGAAGGCGAAGGAGTCGGTCACCGAGTCGTAGCCGAAGATCTCGCTTATGGACAATACCCTGCGGGCTAGCTTGCCTGTGCGCAGACGCACGGCGCTGGTGATGACCACCACGTTGAGGTTGTCCACATACGTTTTGGGCACGTTGATGGGGGCAGCGGTGATGCGCTGGATGAGTTTCTCCACGGTGGCGGCATGGAAGGTAGCCATTACCTGGTGGCCCGTCTGCATGGCCTGGAAGGCGATGTTCCCCTCCTCGCCGCGGATCTCGCCCACCAGAATGGCGTTGGGGCGCTGGCGCAGAGCGGCCTTGAGGAGGTCGAACATGGTCACCGCCGCCCCATCCTCGCTGCTGCCCCTCACCACCTCCCGCGTCCAATTGGGATGGGGCACCTGCAGCTCCGGCGTGTCCTCGATGGTGACGATCTTGGCCTCGGGAGGGATGAAGGTGGTGATGGCGTTGAGGAGGGTGGTCTTGCCCGAAGCTGTCTCCCCGGAGACGAACAGGTTCATCCCCTCTTCAATGACGATGGAGAGGTACGCCAACATGCGGTAGTCCAGGCTACCACCCTCCACCAGGTCCAGGACGCTCATGGGGGTGGCGGCGAACTTGCGGATGGTGAAGTTGCTCCCCCGCTTGGACACCTCGGAGCCGTAGACGATGTTGATGCGGGAGCCATCGGGCAGAGTGGCGTCCACAATGGGCCGGCGGTGGGTGACGGGCTTCCCTATCCGCTCCGATAGCCTTCGCAGGAAGGTGTCCAGGTCCTCCTCCTCCTCGAAGACGATGGCCGATTTGAGGGCCTTGAACACCTTGTGCTCGATGAAGATGGGCCCCAGACCGCTGCAGCTCACGTCTTCGATGTAGGGATCCAGGATCATGGGCTCCAGGACTCCTAGCCCTACCTTGTCCCGCAAGAGCAAATAGCGCACGGCCTCCAGCTCGGCAGGCGATACAGGGACCTTCTTGGCCTTCCTCAGGGCTTGCGGGTCTTTGGGGGCGCGGGCGCCGTTGACGGATACCACCCGCTTGAGGGCCTCCTCCAGCAGCTGCCTTCGCTCCTCGGCGGTGGTGGGCTGTGGGAATTTGGTGACCTCCTCCACTAGCCTGTCTTCCACCGCCTCCAAGACGGGGCGCAGCTCCTCGCCCGAAAGGACGGGCTCCACAGGGATGTAATAGTTGCGGGCATCCTGGGGATCGGCCAGGACATGGGCGAAGGTGGCGTTGCCCACCGGATAGATGATGTTGGGCAGCCCCGCTTCCCCCAGCTTGCGCTCCAGTTTGCGATAGAATTGGGGTACCCCTATCTCGTTTACGGGCAGCGAGTGCACGTACCGAAAGAGGTGGGGATGGGCCATGGCCTCCTCTCGTAGCTCCTGAGGAAGGGCCTGACAGATGGGGCACCCCTCGTGGGGCCCCACCTCCTGGAGGGGGAACGGCAGGCGCACTACAGGCACGTCCACCCTCCTCTAGGCCCTGGTGCGGGACACCGGCACCCCCTTTATGCCCACCCCCGGCTCCACGGTGAAGCTGACGGTGTTGTCCACGGTGCGCACTGCCCCCCGCACCTTCACCACCTCCATGGTGCGCACCAGCTGCTTGCCCAGCTCCTCGATGCGTAGCCGCAGGTGGGCATCGACGATGGAGTTGGCACGCAGCCGCAGGGACTCGTTGATGGCATAGGAGTGGAGGGTAAGGATGAGGGTGCGCCCCATGTCCGCTGCCTCCTTGCACTTGGCCAGGAAGCTCAGGACATGCCACTCGTCGAACCTGAAGACGAGAGGGGTGATGGAGTCAATGACGAAGAGCTGGTATCGGGAGCAACGGCGCACATAGTCCAGGAAACGGTCCATGATCTCCTGGGCCCCGCGGCGGTCCACCCTTAGGTCGGCGGGGAAGAGGGCCGCCCGCCCTAGGATGTAGTAGTCGCTCATGGGCATGCCGAAGCTGTCCATCATCTCCAGCACCTCCCGCGGGGTGGCCTCGGCCAGGAAGATGGCGGCCCGGAAGCCGGCCCGCAGGGCGCCGAAGGCCAGTTGCAGGGCGAAGACGCTCTTTCCAGCGTCCGGGTCCCCCTCGATCAGGGTGAGGGAGGATGGGGGAAGACCACCCCCAAGGCGCTTGTCCATCTCCAGGACGCCCGTGCTTATAAGGGGCGTCCCCTCCTCCTCCTCTTCCTCCCTCTCTTCCAGGGCTACCTCCATGACCACCACCTCAGAAGTAGACGACGTACGAAAGGCCACTGGCGGTCACCAGCACCAGCCAGCGGAGAGGGTTGGCACCGTCCACCGGCGGGTTCACCTGCACAGCCATGGCCATCACCTCCCCTGGGTCCAAAAGCCCCGGGTTGCGCCTGTCGCCACCGATGGCCTCCACCGTCCAGGTGTTGTCCGGGAGGGGACCATCGGCGTAAGGGAGCCAAAAGGTGTGCACCTGGCCATTGGCGTCGCGGTAGGTGATGATGACGTCCATGAGGCGGGGGTCCCCCAGCACCACCCGCCCCTCATTGCGCAGATGGACACGCAAGAGGCGACCATCGGGGCTCAGTTCAGTGCTCAGGGGGGAGAGGCGGGTCCCCACTCGCTCCTCGGCCGATGTCACCATCTGCCGCCATGCCCCCTCGAGGGTGTCCAGCGCACCAGTGGTGACCCCAGCCATCATAAGGCTTCCCACCACCATGACCACCGCTAGGACGAGGGCCGGCAGGCTCTGTTCCATGGGTCCATCCCCTCATAAGGAGAAGACGGTGCTGGCGATGACCCCTGTGGGCAGCACAACGGTGACCACGTAGTCATTGCCCGCCTGCAAGGGGGAGGCGGTGCGGATGGTGATGCGAGCTGTGGCGTAGGGGGTCCACTTGGTGTCGTTCTCGATGGCCGCCTCCCAGCACGTGGGCTGGCCCCCCGTCTGGGCGCAGGGGGGGATGCGCTGGAAATCGCCCACCGGGCCGAAGAAGACGTCCAGCCGGTCGGGGTTGGCGATGGTGACAGCCCCCACGTTCTTGGCCCATATCTGTACCTCAGTGCCACCGGAGACGGCCGCCGTTTCCACAATCCGTACATCGCTGCGGATGCGGTCGCTGACGCGGGCGCTTACGGCCGCCACATCCCCTCCTGCCCTCTGGACCGAGGGGAGCACCGTGTTCACCACGATGGAGGAGGCAAGGAGGCTTGCCACCACCAGGAGGACGGTGATGAGCACCTTGTCCATGCTCCCCTCCTCATGACGGACTGGCCAGCTGGTCCAGCTCCCTCAAGGCCACGAGCCAGGAGGGCATCGCCTCAGGGGAGGACCGCACCAGCTCTTGCAGATGGGCCAGGGCCCTCTCCACGTTGGGCGGGAGGGGCTTGAGAAGCCTATACATGGCCAGCAGGTGCTCCACCCTTTGGGGGCCCAGCTGTTGCATGGCCTTCAGCACCCAGGCCACTATATCCCCTCCGACGCCGCCGTCCCAGGAGGCGTGATGGGCAGGGCCTACCATAGACCCCTGATGGACCGGGGCTCCCGTGGACTCCTGATGAAGCTCATCCCCCTCCTTCTTGTGGGGGGTGGAAGGTGTGTGGGGGGTGGGGGGGACGGAGGACGCCACCTCCGACCCCCCGTTCTGCCTCACCTCGCCCACCTCCCCATCCTCCGCCTCCTGCGACGGGAGGCCATGCACGAGGGGGTTGGCCCTGGCCAGCATCACCTCACGTAGGTCCAGCAGGACGCTTTTGACCTCCGCCTTTAGGAGCTTCAGCTCCTCCTCCAGCTCCCGCATCTTGGCCTCGCCGTCCATAGCACACCCCCCAAGGCTGGGGGTGCCCCTACACCCTGGAGCACCCCCTAAGCCATTAGTGCAGATCCATCACCGGGTCGATGCCCGCTGGCATGGTGCGCGCGATGAGCATGGTGCCGCCGTTGGTGGCGATGACCTCGATGGTGAAATGCTCGTTGGCGCTCAGGTTGTTACCGCTAGGGGTAGGCAGGGCGATGCTGATCTCGGCCAGCTCCCCAGGCTCCAGCAGGCTGTCACCATCACCCAATATCCAGTTGACGGTGTAAGGAATATCAGCCTCCCGGGCGTCCTGGTCGATGTAGTTCATCACTACAGTATTAGTCGTAGCATCTGGGTCTAGGTTGATGGGGGCACCGCCCGCAGCCAGGGCTAGCTCGAAGGTGATATTGTCGGGCGTGCCACCACTGGAGGTGACCACCACCGAGCCATGGAGCTCCAGGTTGGCCTGGGCCTTCTGCAGGCCGGCGAACACCGTCTCCTTGCCCCGTTCGGCGCTGAACAGCCCCGTGGAGAGGACCACGAAGGCGAACACGGAGGCCACGATGACGAAGGCGATGAGGATGATGGCCGTCTCAAGGCCCGTTATGCCCCTCTCGTCCTTCGCCAGCCTCCAAAGTCCCCTCAATATTCGCTTGCACATCCTCACACCTCCTACCATCAGGAATCATGGGATCTGCCCTTGCCTTGAAAGCACCTGAGCCGTACCGCCTGCTCCCACCTCCTCTCCTCGTCATGATGGATGACCACTGGGCAGCCACCGTTTACGGCCAGGAGAGCTCCAGCCCTGTCCAGCAGTCCACCCCCAGGCAGTCAGGCAGGTGACGCCCTCCGATGGTGAGGGGCATCGGTCGCTCCAGCGTCCCCTCCACGGTGGTAAGGGCCAGGTGCAGATGGGCGCATCCGGGGGCGATGAAGGCCAGGGACCCCACATAGGTGCCCACGGAGACGTGCGCTCCCGGCTGCCGCAAGGGCATGGGCACCGTATCAGGGTCCAGATGGATGAGCCGCAGGCGCATCTCCCTCTCCCCCTGCCAGAAGCGGATGACGAGGGTGGCCCCCGCCTGGGCGCCCCTCACAGTGCCGGTGGGGCAATCGGCTACCGTGCCCACTGACATGGCCACCACCTCTCCCTCCACAGGGGAGAAGACGGGGGTGCCAGCGGTGGGGGCGTCCATGCGCACCAGATCGAGGGCAAAGGTATGGACGCCCGTGTGCAGGTTGCACCGGTACCCGCACGATACGCGCCACCGCCCAGGCACAGGCGTCCCCAGCCCCTGCCACTCCTCCTGTGGGACAGGCGACGGCTCCTGCCACACGCTCACAGGGCGATGGGCCAGGGGCCGCCCTGCCCTTGCCGCTCGCACCACAGCCCTGGGGTCATCGGCGGATGGGGCCTCGGGCGATACCATGACCCTCCGCCCGGCCAGGACCTGCGGGGTTGGTGTGGGGAGCACCGTCGCGGCTGGGGGCTTTCGGGCGGCGGGGGTGGGCGCAGCCGGAGCCGGGCGCGATGGAAGAGGGCTACCGGTTGCTGCTGCCCCCTGCGAAGGAGACCACGGGGCGCTCTGGGCCTGGACCCCTTGGGCCACCCGACCCAGGAGTAGGGCAAGCATGACCCCTGTGGCCACCAGCGCGGTGGCCAAGGCCAGGGCACCTTTCGTCTCCCTTAGGCTCCGTCGCCACCCCGCCATCCCACGGGAGGATGACGGAGAGAGGGCGGGCGTTTCCCGTCTTCAGCCCTCATGCCCAAGGGGAAAGCGTGGCAGCCACCGCAGGAAGGGGGGCAAATACCACACGCGCTGCCCCATCAGCCTCAGGATGGAAGGGAGGAGCACCAGCCGCACTACGGTGGCATCGACGAATATGGCGAAGGCCAGCCCCAGGCCCGCCTGGCGCAGGTCCGTCAGCTCTCCCGCCCCCATCACGGCGAAGACGGCCACCATGATGAGGGCAGCACCGGTGATGACGCTGCCGGTGGCCTCCAGACCGCGGGCCACCGCTTCCGCGGCGTCTCTTGTCCGCCCGTAGTGCTCCCGCACTCGGCTCAGCAGAAAGACCTGATAGTCCATGGAGAGGCCGAAGACCAAGGCGAACAGAAAAAGCGGGATCCATACCTCCACAGCCTCAGTCTGCGGCAGGCCCACCATCTGGCCCCATCCCCTTTGGAACACTAGGGCAATGAGCCCGTAGGCAGCCCCTACAGAGAAGAGGTTCAAGACCACGGCCACAAAAGGCAACACCACGGAACGGAAGGCCACCATGAGGAGCACCGCGCTCAAGCCGAGGACTAGGCCGTAGGTCAGGGGAGCATAGGAGCGGGTCATCTCCACGTAGTCCAGCATGCGGGCGGCCTCTCCTGTCACCATCGCCTCCACGGGAGCTCCTTGGAAGGTCTGGCGAACTAGCTCCCGCAAGCGCCTGACCGCCGCCTGGGCCTCGGCGCTCACGGGGTCGCCTCTCACGGGGGCCGTGACCACCGTCACCGCCTTTTCCAGGAACGGCTGCACCAAGACGGGAGAGGCGAAGTCGGGGTGGGATGCAAGGGCCTCTTTAAGGGCCTCGATGCCCTTTTGGACTGAAGGGGCGGCCAAGTCCCCTTTCACCACTACCTCCACGGGAGATGCCAGGCCATAGGAGAACCGCTCCTCCAAAGCCAGAAACCCCTTCTTGGCGGGGAGCTCATTGGGCAACGTCTTGTAGCCCGAGACGCCTGTCTCCATCTCTAGGGCCATGGCTGCCATGGGAAGGAGTATCGCCAGCCCCACCGCCGCCGAAAAGGCCGGACGCCTTAGGACGATACGGCTCCACCACATTCCCCGCAGCGCCGTCTCCACGGCCCGGGGCACGGGGAGGGACAAGAACGATGTCCTGTCCTTCAGGACGGACAAAATGGCTGGCAGAAGGGTCAGGCAGGCCAAAATGGCCACCAATACGGCAGATGCCGCCCCCAAGGCCAGCCCTACGAACACGTTGAAGGGAACCAACATCACCCCAATCAGGGAGAGAACCACCACCAGCCCGCTGAAGAAGATAGCCCGCACCGCCGTGGCGCATACCACTTCCACGGCCCTCTCAGCCGCCACCCCGGACCGGCGCTCCTCGCGATATCGCGAGAGGACGAATAAGGCGTAATCGATGCCCACCGCCAGGCCCATGGTGACCACGATGTTGATGGTGAACACAGGCGCGTCCACAGCCCTCCCCACCACTGCCACGATGCCCAAGGCCATGACGATGGCCACCCCGGCCATGGCCAAAGGCAAAGCGGCAGCCGCTAAGGAGCCGAAGACCAGGAGCAGGACCACTGTGGCCATCGGCACTCCTACTAACTCCGCCCGCCGCAGGTCCCGCTCAGCCAAGGCGTCCAGGTCGTGCACCAGGCTGGCCTCCCCCGCCATGAGCACCTGGAACCCCTCCTGGCTGGCCTCGGCCAGGGCTCGCCTCAGCACCCCTATGGTGGAGCGGGCCGCCTGCTCTGGGCGCTGGGTCAAGACCACCACCATTACCGTGGCCCTACCATCAGGCGACCGGAGGGCGTCCAGGCCCGTGTCGTAATAGGTAAGGACCGATTCCACAGCCTGTGGGCCCAGGCCTAGGGCTGCCCTTTGCAACGCTCCTACCTGCTCTCGGAAAGCCGCCTCGTCCACCGAGTAGATGGGGGAGGAGACCACCACGGCCTCCTGCGCCCTCAGAGGGCCTCGCACCGCCTCCAGGACATCGTCGGCACGCTGGGACTCCACCGGCGTCAAGAACCTCACCACCGGGCTCAACGATCCAGGGAGGACCAGAAGGACCAGTACCACGCTTACGGCTACCAGTATCCCCCACCCCAGAAGGACAGGCCGGGGGTGCCTCGCCGCTGCCAGCGCTATCCCCCCGACGGAGAGGTCACGGATGCTGAGCACTCTTCGGGATTTGGCGGACGACACGGCGATGGGACGCTCAAATAAAAGATACCGAACTCCCTTTCATGGTAGCTTGGGGGCCCGGACATGGCCACAGGCGGTAAGATGGTGGGCGTAATGGGCGGACACTGGCTGGAGATGTTGAGCCTGGGGGCGCTAGTGACCTGGGCAGCGCTGGCCGCCTTTCGGGGGCGCTTCTGGGCTGTGGAGCCCCAGCTGCCATCCCCCTCCGCTAGGGAGACGTGGCCAGCAGTGGTGGCCGTGGTCCCGGCCCGCAACGAGGCCTCCATCCTGCCCGCCACCCTCCCCACCCTGCTGGCCCAGGACTACCCAGGCCCCTTCCATATAGTGCTGGTGGACGACAATAGCGTGGACGGCACAGGCCGGGTGGCCCTTGAGGTGGCCTATGGCATGGGCATGGCCCATCGCCTAAAGGTGGTAACCGGGGGCCCCACCCCTCATGGATGGGCAGGCAAGGTGTGGGCCATGGCCCAAGGGCTTGCCGCTGCCCCCCTCCACTTCCCCTTCGTGCTGTTCACCGACGCCGACATCGCCCACCCTCCCCATGGCCTGCGCAGGCTCGTAGACCTGGCCCTAAGGCTGGACCTGGACCTAGCCTCGGTGATGGTGCGTCTGCGTCGGGAGGGGCTATGGGAGGCCCTGCTGGTGCCTCCCTTCGTCTATTTCTTCGCCAAGCTCTATCCCTTCCGTTGGGTAGCGGACCCCCGAAGGCGGACGGCCGCGGCCGCTGGAGGGTGCATGCTGGTGCGGCGGGAGGCCCTGGCCAAGGCGGGCGGCCTGCAGGCCATAGCCTCAGCCCTCATCGACGATTGCGCGCTGGCCCGTCTGCTGAAGGACCGGGGGAGAGCGGGAGGGGGGCGCCTGTGGCTTGGGCACTCCCCCGACCATCGCAGCCTTAGGCGTTATGGTGGCCTCCCTGGGGTATGGAGGATGGTGGCCCGCAGCGCCTATGAGCAGCTCCGCCACTCGCCCATCATCCTGGCCCTGACAGTGCTAGGGATGGCCTGGATCTATCTGGGCCCCCCGGGGGCCCTCCTGCTGGGGCTGTGGCGAGAAGAATGGTGGGGAGCGGCAACCGCGGCCGCCGCCTGGGCCATCATGAGCGCCACCTACGTCCCCATGCTCAAATGGTACCAGCTATCGCCCCTCTGGGCCCCCACCTTGCCTCTCGCCGCCGCCCTCTATACGGCCATGACCATCGACTCGGCCCTGCGCCACTGGCGCCGACGTCCTGTGCCGTGGCGGGCACCCTACGAGGAGGGGCCATCTCCTGCTACCATGGACTAAGGGACTAGAAGATGGAGTATCCCATCTGGGCCTGGGCGGCCTTCACCGTCGGCGTCATCTTCATGCTTCTACTGGACCTCCAGGTGTTCCACCGTGAGGCCCACGAAGTGCGTGCTCGGGAGGCCGCAGCCTGGAGCCTGGTATGGATCGCTGCCGGTGTGCTCTTTGGATTGTTCGTGTGGTGGGAGCGGGGAGGCCAGGCAGGTCTGGAGTACTTTACGGCCTACCTGATAGAGAAATCCCTCAGTCTGGACAACGTCTTTGTCTGGATGGTTGTCTTCGGCTACTTCGCCCTGCCCCCCCGCTATCAGCATCGCGTCCTCTTCTGGGGGGTGGTGGGGGCCATTGTGATGCGCGGGCTCTTCATCGCCGCCGGGGTGAGCCTCCTGAAGGCCTTCCACTGGGTGGTCTACGTCTTCGGGGCCATCCTGGTGGTCACCGGCCTGCGCTTGGCCTTTAAAGGTGAGGAGGAGGTCCTGCCCGAGCACAACCCCATCCTCAGGGTGGTGCGACGCTTCATCCCTATGACGGAGACGTACGAAGGCCAAGCCTTCTTCGTGCGGAGAGCCGGACGCCTCATGGCCACCCCTATGCTGGCGGTGCTGGTGGTGGTGGAGACCACCGACATCATGTTTGCCGTGGACTCGGTGCCAGCGGTGCTGGCCATCACTCGCGAGCCTTTCATCGTTTGGACCAGCAACGTGGCCGCCATCTTGGGTCTGCGAGCCCTCTATTTCCTTATCTCTGGCGTCCTGCGCCAGTTCCGCTATCTCCATTATGGCCTGGCGGTGGTTCTCATCTACGTGGGGGGGAAGATGGCAGCCAGCGAGTTCTACAAGATACCTACCCTCATCTCCCTGGGCGTCATCGCCGTCATCGTGGGCACAGCCATCGTCCTATCCGCGGTGGCGGAGATGCGGGAGCGGGCGCAGGCTGCCCAGCCTGTCAACCCTGGCCCCACCCATGGTCATGGGAAGGACGGATGATGGAAGACCATCCCCCAGGGTGCTAAAGGTGGACCCTCTGCGGCCCCAGCGGGAGGTGGTTGAGGAGGCGGGGCGGGCGCTACGGGAGGGCCTGCTCGTGGCCTTCCCTACGGAGACGGTCTATGGGCTGGGGGCCCACGCTCTGAAGGCGGAGGCCGTGGCCAGGGTCTTTCTGGTGAAAGGGCGCCCCCCTGACAACCCTGTCATCGTCCACGTGGGCTACCCGGCGGATGTGGAGGTGGTGGCCAGGGAGGTGCCAAAGGCTGCCCTCCTGCTCATGGCCCGCTTCTGGCCAGGCCCCCTCACGCTGGTATTGCCACGTTCCCCCGCCGTGCCAGACGTCACCACCGCTGGTCTGGACACGGTGGCGGTGCGCATGCCCTCCCACCCTGTTGCCCTGGCCATCATCCGGGCGGCGGGGGTGCCGGTGGCCGCCCCCTCCGCCAACCGCTCTGGAGGGCCCAGCCCCACCCGCGCCGAGCACGTGCTGGAGGACCTGGGCCCAGATGTGGACGTGGTGGTGGACGGCGGGCCCTGCCCCATAGGCGTGGAGTCCACCGTCCTCGACCTCACCGGCGAGGAGCCTTTGCTTCTGCGCCCCGGCGGGGTCGCCAAGGAGGCGCTGGAGGCAGTGTTGGGGCATCCCATTCGCCTCGGGCGGGGGGAGGAGGCAGCCCGGTCCCCAGGCACCCGTCATCGCCACTACGCCCCCAGGGCGCAGGTCATGGTCGTCCCCGGTCCAGAGTTGGAGGCCGCGGCGCGCCGCTTTACGGCCCAGGGGAAGCGGGTGGGGGTCATCGCTACCCGCCCCATCGCCCTGCCAGCGGGATGCCACGTGAGGGTTATGACCAACGGCCTCCCCCAGTACGCGCGGGAGCTCTTCCACATCCTGCGAGAGATGGACCGCTTAGGATGCGACGTCGTCATCGCCGAGGCGGTGGAGGAGAAGGGGCTGGGGCTGGCCATCATGGACCGGCTGCGCCGGGCAGCAGCCCGCTAGGCCCCTCCCCAGTGCTATAATGGACGGGCAAGTCGGAGGGAGGTGCGGTCATGCCGGTGTACATCATGCTCAGCACCCTCACCGAAGAGGGGGCCAAGACCATCAAGGAGAACCCGGCGCGTGTCAAGGAGGTAAACCAGGAGCTGGAGAGACAGTTCGGCCTTAAGGTGGTGGCCCAATACGCCGTCCTGGGCCCCTACGATTTCGTCAACATCGTCGAGGCCCCTGACAACGAAACGGTGGCTAGGGCCTCGGCGGAGATGGCCTCCCGTGGCTCGGTGAAGATCCAGACCTTGGCTGCCATCCCCATGGACGAGTTCATAGCGAGGATGCAGCGCTAGGCCCGCGTCTCGTCTGGACACCCAAGGCCCCTGGGGCTACATTAGGACTGTAGGGGGGCCGCGGGCGCCTTCTGCGTCCACCCGTGACCCTCACGGACATGCGCCCCCGCCACCGCCGGGGCGCATGTCGGAGCCGACATCCATTCGGGAGGTAGGTCATGGCCCTGGTGGAGGAGCTGGCGCGATTTGTGGTGCGAGCCGACTATGAGCAGATATCGCCCGAGGCCCGCCGCGAGCTAAAGGTCCGCATCCTCGACTCCCTGGCGTGTGCTATAGGCGCCCTGGAGGGGGAGCCCATCGTCCTCATCCGCCAGCACCTGGAGGAGATGGGAGGGGCGCCCCTCTGCACCCTTATCGGCGGTGGCAAGGCCCCTCCCGACCGGGCTGCCTTCTACAACGGGGCTCTTGTGCGCTACCTGGACTACAACGACTCCTTCCTGGCCCCTGGCGAGACATGTCATCCCAGCGACAACCTGGGGGCCGTGTTAGCTGCCTGCGAATACGCCGACAGGAGCGGCCGCGACCTCCTGACGGCCCTGGCTGTGGCCTACCAGGTGCAGTGTCGTCTGTCGGAGGTGGCCCCCGTACGGCACAAGGGGTTCGACCACACCACCCAGGGAGCCTACGCCTGTGGCGCGGGGGTCGCCAAGGCCCTGGGCCTGGACGTGGAGCGCACCGCCCATGCCATCGCCCTGGCCGCCACCCCCAACAACGCCCTGCGGGTCACCCGCACGGGCCGCCTCTCTCACTGGAAGGGGCTGGCCTACCCCCACACCGCCTTTGTGGCCACCCATGGCGCCTTCCTCGCCCGTAGGGGCATCACCGGCCCCTTGGAGGTCTTTGAGGGCAACAAGGGGTTCATGGACGCCATCGCCGGCCGCTTCCATATCGACTGGGCCCAAGAGGACCTGGAGATGGTGCGCAAGACCATCATCAAAAAGTACAACGCCGAGATCCACTCCCAATCGGCCATCGAAGGGCTGTTGGAGCTGCAGGCCCAGCACCGCTTCCGCCCCGAAGACGTGGAACGCATAGAACTGGAGACCTTCCAGGTAGCCTTCATGATCATCGGTGGCGGCGAGGAGGGGGACAAGCACCTGGTGCGCACCAAGGAGGAGGCCGACCACAGCCTCCCCTATATGCTGGCGGTGGCCCTGCTGGACGGAGATGTGGGACCTGCCCAGTACGAACCAGAACGCATCCTCAGGGATGACGTCCAGACCCTTCTGCGCAAGGTCCATGTGCGCCCCAACGACGAGTTCTCCGCCCGCTTCCCCCAGGAGATGCCCGCTCGCCTGCGCGTCTTCCTCAGGGACGGGCGTGTCCTGGAGACGGAGAAGCGGGACTACGAAGGCTTCCACACCCGCCCCATGTCCTGGGAGAGGGTTGTGGAGAAGCTCCGCCGCCTCGCCTCCCCTTACGCTGACGCCTCCTTGCAGCGGGAGATCGTATCGTGTGTGGACAACCTGGAGAACGTAAAAACGCGCGACCTCGCCCATCTGTTGGGCCGGGTAGGAAAGGAGGGATAGACCATGCAAGACGTGGGCTTCGCCTTCATCCCCCGTAACCAGCGGCAGCCCAAGCCCCGCACCCGGGGCGTCACCGAGATCCGGGCTGCCTACTACACCCCCTTCGGCCCCCGCTACCTGGAGGACCTCCTGGATACCATGGGGGACTACATCGATAGCATCAAGTTCGCTGGCGGCTCCTTCACCCTTTACCCCCGTGAGACCTTGCGCAAGATCATCGACCTCTGCCACCGGCACAACGTCCTGGTCTCCACAGGTGGCTTCATCGAGCGGGTCCTCTCCTGGGGCCCTGACCTGGTGGACAAGTATATCCAGGAATGCCGGGACGTGGGTTTCGACATCATCGAGATCTCCACCGGCTTCATCACTATCCCCACCGATGATTGGCTGCGGTTGGTGGAGAAGGTGCAAAAGGCAGGGCTCAAGGCTAAGCCGGAGGTGGGCATCCAGTTCGGGGCTGGTGGGGCCACCGCCGCCGAGGAGCTGGCCGCCGAGGGGACCCGCGACGTGGAATGGGCCATCCGCCAGGCCAGAACCTTCCTAGAGGCCGGCGCCTACATGATCATGATCGAGTCGGAGGGGATCACCGAGAACGTCAAGACCTGGCGGACCGACGTGGTGGCCAAGCTCATCAACGCCCTGGGACTGGAGAAGCTCATGTTCGAGGCCGCCGAGCCTGAGGTCTTCATCTGGTACATCAAGAACTACGGGCCAGAGGTGAACCTGTTCGTAGACCACAGCCAGATCGTGCAGCTAGAGGCCATCCGCTCCGGCCTGTGGGGCACCAAGAGTATCTGGGGACGCGTGCTGACCTATAAGGGCTAGCCTGTAACCTTGGGCCGCCCGGAAGCGTCCTAAGGATAGGATGTCCGTAGGCGGCCTTTTTTGGACGCCTGAGCCTCCAGACCAGGGGAGGCGGGCACGAAGGGCCCGCGGCTCCCACAGCAGTCGCATGGGGCCCCATGTGAGGTGGCCCTTCCTGGTGCCGGTGGCCCTTGGGATAGGGGTGAATATGGCCCTGGCTCGCCTCCTGAGCGCTGCCCTCTCGGAACCCCTTGCCCTCGCTGTGGCCGCCTTGGGCGCCTCGGCCCTTTCCTTGACCGTTATGGCCACTGTGCTCCAGCCCTTGCTGTCCCGCAGGGAGGAGCTGGCCTATTTGACCAACTACGACCCCCTCACCAGCCTGCTTAATCGTCACCGTTTCCTGGCAGAGATGCGGGAGGAGATGGCTCGCTGCCTCCGCCATGGACAGCCCTGTTCCCTCCTCGTCATAGACCTGGACAACTTCAGGAGCATCAACGACGTCCTAGGCCACCATTGGGGGGATAACGCCCTCACGCAGGTAGCGGCCCTGGTAAAGGAGCAGGTGGGGAACATAGAGCTGGTAGGTAGGCTTGGGGGCGACGAGCTGGGCATCTTCATCCCCACGGCCACAGCCCAGCAGGCCGAGGCGGTGGCCCGCCGCATCCTGGCCGCCCTGCCCAACATGAAGACGCTGCCCAAGGCCATGGGCGCCAGCATAGGCATCGCCACCTGCCCGACGGATGGCACCACAGTTGAGGAGCTGCTAGCCAAGGCCGATGTGGCCATGTCCCAGGCCAAGACCGCCGGCGGCAACCGTTATCATCACTTCGGCGCCGGTGGCATCGGTTGGCATGGGGGGCCGGCTGCCGTGCGGCGCCTGCAGGCCGCTTTAAGGGAAGCGCGCTTCCTCCTGTACTGGCAGCCCATCGTCCACCTGGCCAGCAGGCACGTCACGGGCTGCGAGGTGCTCCTGCGCCTGCGGGACGGAGAGAGGGTCCTCACACCGGAACACTTCCTTCCCATCGCCGAGGCATCGGGGATGATAAGGGATATCGACCGTTGGGTCATAGAGCAGGCCATCGTCTCCTATCATCTGCTCAGGCAATACCTCGGGGCCTCCGGCGCCTTCTCCCTTCACATCAATGTCTCGCCCATCACCCTGGCCGACGAGTCCCTGGCCCTCTGGATCAAGGGCCTTCTACAGGGCCACAGGGTCGACCCCCAGACTATTGTGTTGGAGGTGACGGAGACCACCGCCTCCACCAATCTGGAGGTGATGAGTCGGGCCATGGAGGACCTTGTTCAGGCAGGGTGTCGCTTCGCCTTAGATGATTTCGGCTCTGGCTACTCCTCCCTGTTCCGTCTGGCCCACCTGCCCTTCGCGGTCATCAAGATCGACGGCTCCTTGGTACGAGGGGTGAAGGCCAGTGCTATTGGTCAGGCATTAGTCGAGGTAGTGGTCAACGCGGCCCAG
Source organism: Dehalococcoidia bacterium (assembly GCA_032249735.1). Lineage (GTDB taxonomy): Bacteria > Chloroflexota > Dehalococcoidia > SM23-28-2 > HRBIN24 > JAVVHA01. The sequence goes on from JAVVHA010000016.1 coordinate 18,397, forward strand.
CGCCTGGGCCTGGAGACGGTGGCCGAACAGGTGGAGGAAGATGGCCCCACCCTGGAGGTGCTCAGGAAGTTAGGTGTCGACCACGCCCAGGGGTACGCCCTGGGGCGCCCCCAGCCCTTGCCCACTGGGCCAACATCGCCGCACTCCTAGAGGGCCCAGCCCACAGCTCCAACGCACCGAAAAGATCCCCAATCTAAGGCCCGCTGCTCTCCGCCTACCGCTCCTGGAAGGCCTGCTCGGGGATGGCCAGCCCGTGGGGGGTGCGTTGCCAATAATGGGGCCGGAAAACCAGCTCGTACAGGGCCCACCAGGCGGCGCAGGAGTGTAGTACCCAGTAAAGGGGCATGAGGATGGCAAAGGGAAGGAGCCACCACCACCGCCGTATGACGATGCCTAACGCGCTTGCTAAGATGGCAGCAAAGATGCCCGTTGCCCATACCGCTATCATGCCCAGGCGGGCCCATCCCGGGTACAGGACGTCCGTAAGCTGCGGCAGTAGAAGGGACGTAAAGGTCAGTAGATATAGAGGGATATAGGCCAGGAAGGCCAGGGAGGATCCCCCTATCAGGATGTTGAAGGAGAGGAAGGGCCGCGGGCCCACCTCCCGCAGAAGGCGCAACGGATGGCGGGCATGCACCAGCCAGGTCATCATATAGCCCTTCACCCAGCGGGAGCGTTGCTTAAGCCACTGCCAAGGCCGGCTGGAGGCCTCCTCATAGGTGGTGGAAGGCAAGAACTCGGCGCGGTAACCCATGCGCTGAAGACGAAAACCCAGGTCGGCGTCTTCCGTAACGTTGAAGGGGTCCCATCCCCCCACCGCCCGCAGGGCCGCGGTCCGCAAGTGGTTGCTGGTGCCACCCAGGGGGAAGGCCATCCCCAGGTGCCTCAGCCCCGGGATGACGTTGTCGAACCACATAGAGTATTCCAGGGCGAAGAGGCGGGTCAGGAGGTTGTGTCTGGCGTTGTAGAAGTTGAGGGCCGCCTGCACGCATGCCACCTCCTCCCCAGTACGCTCGAAGTGTAGGACGGCCCGCTTCAGCTGGTCGGGCTCAGGGGCATCCTCGGCATCGTATACCGTGAGGTACTCGCCTTGGGCGAAGAGGAGGCCCCAGTTGAGGGCCTTGGGCTTGGTCCTGGGCCAGGATGGTGGCACGGTGACGATGCGCATAAACCCCGGCGGCTGCACCTCCTTGCAGGAGCGCACCGTCACCTCGTCATCGTCCTCCAGGAGCAGGATGACGTCTAACCTGTCCTTGGGGTAGTCCAAACGCGAGAGGTTATGCACCAGCTGACGGACCACATGGGGCGGCTCTCGGTACATGGGCACTAGCACAGTGTAAATGGGCCAGTCCCTACGTCCCGACGGCGGCCGCCATGCCTCCCTGGCTTTGGTGAGCCTATAGTGAATGCCAGCCAGGACTAAGATGAGGACACCACCTCCCAAGGCCAAAAAGACGGCATTCAGGGCCAAGATGATGGCCACCCCCACAAAATGGGGCCAGACCACCGCTGCAGCCACCATCCCCAGCAATAGGGCGGCCAGAACCGCCCGCTGTGGCCCCCTGAGAACCATACGCGCCGACATATCCGGCGCCACCCTGTCCAGGGACTCGACGGCATAGCGGAGGAGGCGGTCCCTCTCCAGGGCGGTGACGAGCCGGGCCACGTCCAGGTCGGTGCCCACTACCTTGTCCTGTCTCTTGGGGCCGAAGGCTTGGCGGAGGGCCTCTTCGGTGCTGGCGCTAGTAGGGTCGGCCACCAAGGCCTTCACATAGTCCTCCCCTTCCTCCAAGGGGACGAAGAGATGGGCCAGGCACCGCTGGGGGCCCACCCTCTCCACCAACGCCCTCACCTGGGGCGAGGCGAGGGCCTCGGGCTCCCGGTCCAGGGCGGGCAGGCCAGTGAGTCGCGCCGCCGCCTGCCGATACTCCAGCCGCCGCAGCCCATGCCCATACACCAGCTGCCTGAGCAGGGGGAAGCGACCACCATCGGGTTGGTGGCCGCGTTCCACCGACGCCTCGCCCCTGCTAATAACGCCCATCATGGGCGGCTGCCCTTTCCTCCTCATACCTTCCAAGGGCCCAGTATTCGGGCCCCCGTCTTATAGATGCCCGGGGACGAAGCTTGTTACTGCAGTCGGCGATGTGCAAGCGGGGAGGAGCGCGGGGTTCACAACGTGGTTAGCGGTGTCTACTGGCGCAAAGTTATAATGGCCGAGGGAGGGATATCCATGGGTGCGATGGTGTCCGAGGCCCTACGTGCCGCCTGGAAGGTGTTGCGCGACCACAAGACCCTCACACTGGTCAGTTCAGGCGAAGGCCAGGTGTGGGCGGGCAAGGTCTATTATGGTGTGAAGGACGGCTACCTCTATGTGGCCCTGGAGCAAGGCCGTAATTACCGCAATGTGGTGGCCAACCCCCGCGTCTTCTTCGTCATCGAGCATGGGGTGCCTGACCGCTTTATCCAGGGCGAGGGCATAGCCGAGCGGCTGGGGCCCATCGAGGAGCGGCCGGAGCGGCACATCATCTTCCGCAACGCCTTCGAGCTGGTCCCCTTCGCCAAGTCCTTCCCCGGGGTGGAGGTCTTTCGCATCCGCCCCACTCGCATATATGTGTCCGACTACACAGGCGACTGGAAGCCCCGCGCCGAGGTGGAAGTTACCGATGAGGTGCTCCGCGTCTTCCAGACGGACCTGCCCTTCGGGATACCCTGGTGGAAGGTCCTCTGGCAAGCGACGCGCCCCTTCGCTTTCACAGTGACGTTGGTGCCTGTGCTCCTGGGAGCCCTTCTCGCCCCTACTTTCTCCTGGGGATGGCTGGGCCTCACCCTGGCAGCGGCCCTCCTCCTCCATGCTGGGGTAAATGTCCTCAGCGATAACTTCGACTACCGCCGAGGTGCCGACACGTGGCGCGTGCTGGGCTCTAGCCGCGTCCTGGTGGACGGCCTGATGGGGGTGACAGAGCATCTCCTTTGGGGCCTCCTTCTGTTGGGCCTAGGCTGTGCCTTGGGCATTGCCCTTGCGGGGTTGCGGGGATTGCCGGTGTTGGGGTTTGGCCTGGCCGGCGTGTTGCTGGGGCTGTTCTACACCGCCCCTCCTCTCGGCCTCAAGTATCGGGCCTTGGGCGATGTGGCCGTATTTTTGGCCTTCGGCCCTCTCATGGCCATGGGCGCATACTTTGTGCAGGCACAAGAGCTCTCCTGGCGGGCCGGAGTGCTGGCGGTGCCAGCGGGACTTTTGACCATCGGTATCCTGCATGGCAACAATTTCCGGGACATCCTAGAGGACAGAAAGGCCGGGTATACCACTGTGGCCGGGCTGCTGGGGCCGCGGGGGTCCAGCCTCTACTATCTGTTGCTGGTGGCGGGGGCGTACGGGGCCACTGCGGCCTTCGTGGCGGCCGGCTGGCTGTCGCCGTGGTGCCTCATGGTGCTGGCCACCCTCCCCTATGCCTGGCGCAACGTGCGCATCGCCTTCAGGCCGGCGCGGGTGGCGTTTACGTGGCTAGACCTGTTGACAGCCCAGCTTCACCTCTTGTTTGGCCTGGCGCTAGTGGCGGGGGTGGCCATCGGCCGCTGGAGCTAAGGTCCTTTACGGCCTTCCCCTAGGAGGAGAAAGGCCCTAGCCGCGGGATGGGCCAGGGAGGGCACCACCAGGTGGGCCTCCCCCAGCAGATGCGGGGGGCGGGTGGTAGCCACCGCCAAACACCACATGCCCGCCCGCCTTGCCGCCTCCACTCCCTCTGGGGCATCCTCCACTACTATGCAGGAAGTCGGCGCGCACCCCAGTAGGGAGGCGGCCAAGAGAAAGCCTTCGGGGTCGGGCTTCCCTCTCGTCACATCCTCTTCCCCCACCAGGCAAGCGAAGGCCTCCCTGATGCCCAGCGAGATGAGAATGGTCTCGATGTTGGCCTTAGGGGTGGAGGACACAATGGCTTGGGGGATGCCTAGGGCCTGGGCCTCCTTCACCAGTTCTACAGCGCCCGGCAGAGGGCGCACGCGGCCGGCGATAAGCCGCCTGAACGATTCCTCCTTGCGGTGGGCGAGCCTCGCCATCTCCTCCTGGGGCAGGGGGCCCAGCAACCGCGTCAAGATGGCATCGTTGCGCAGGCCCAGGAGCTGGGTGCGGAACGTCTCCTCGTCCAGGCTCCGCCCCAGCTCCTCCAGGAGCATGCGGAAGGCCTCGTAGTGGTAACGGGTGCTGTCCACCAGCACCCCATCCAGGTCCCAGAGGATGCAGGGGGGCTCCCTCATCCGGTGAGGCCCGTAAGGGCCCGCCACGCCTCCTGGAGACGCTGCCGCATGGCCGCGTCCCACACGTTGAGCATCTGGGCCGTGATGGCCAGCTCCCCCAGGCCCACGAGGGCCCAGGCCACCGTCTCGGCATCGGCCTCCGAGGTCACGGCCCCTTCACGGCGGGCCTGTTGCAGAAGCTGGGCCAGGAGGGAGTGGGCCTCCCTCAGGTGCTTGCTGGCTAGCTCACGGATATCGGGGTCGTCGGACTCCTCCACCGCCCTCCTGAACATGAAGAGCAGCTCTGGCCGCCGCTCCAAGTCCTCCAGGAAGGCACGGGCCACAGCCTTGAGGGCCGCCGCTGCCGAGGGCGCCCCCTCAGCCGCCTGCCGCCAGCCCCCCAGCACCTCCTGGGCCGCTTGACGAGCTGTGGTCACGAACAGCTCGTATTTGCTCTCGAAGTGGCGATAGATGGTGGGCTCAGCCACATCGGCCCGGCGAGCGATGTCAGAGGTACCCACCTTGCCATACCCGTGGTGAGCGAACTCACGGGTGGCGATCTGGAGGAGCTGACGGTACCGCTCCTCCCCTTTCATGCGGCGTCTTGGCCTCTTCTCGACGTCTTCCCTCACGTCTCTCCTTTCAGGGAGCTCCCTATTCCCCATAATAAGTAGTATACCATCGCCCACTTCACCGTGTCCCCATCTCCATTCATAAGGACGGCAACGTAACGGCCAAGGAGGAATGGATGCCCTGGATGATATCTCTGCACTATTGAGGCGAGGTATAATGATTCCCACACAAGGGCGAAGGAGGGCGGCCATGAAGGTAAGTCTGTTCTACCTGCCCAGCATCGGCCCCCGTGAAGAGATAGAGAAGGGATTGGCCGGCCTGCGCAATGACCTCTACCAGCAGATGCTGGAGGAGCTCAAGGAACAGGCGCAATTGGCAGACCAGCTGGGATATGACTCCATCTCCTTTACCGAGCACCACTTCCACATCGAGGGGTTCGAGATCTCGCAGAACCCCATCCTGCTGGACCTGTTCGTGGCCCTGCACACCCAACGGATTAGGGTGGGGCAATTGGGCATCGTGCTGCCAGCGCACAACCCACTGCAGGTGGCGGAGGACCTGGCCATGGTGGACCACATGACCAAGGGCCGGCTGGACGTGGGGTTCGCCCGCGGCTACCAGCGCAGGTGGGTGGACACCATGGCCCAGCACTACCATCAGGTGCACGGTGTCCTGCCCGGCCAGCACGACCAGGCCGATCAGGCCAACCGGGAGGCCTTTGAAGAGTGTTATCAGATCATCAAGATGGCCTGGACACAGGACCTGATGGAGTTTCGGGGCAAGTTCTGGCGCATCCCTCCCGAGGGCACCCCTTGGCCTTTGGAGGCCACCCGACGCTGGGGTGCGGGCGTGGATGAGGAAGGGTTCGTGCGGCGCATCGGCGTGGTGCCCAAGCCCTATCAGAAGCCCCATCCCCCCATCTTCCAGCCCTTTGCCTCCAGCGAGACCACCATCCGCTGGTGCGCGCGGGAGGGCATCACCGCCATCCTTCCCCCCATGCACCTCCAGCTCCAGAACCACCTATACCAGGTCTACCGAGAAGAGGCCTATCACCACGGGCGTCGTCTGGCCGAGGGGGAGGGGCTGGGCGTCCTGCGCGACCTGGTGGTGGCCGACACCGATGAGGAGGCCCTCCAGCTCTGGCTACAGGGCCCTGCCTTCGTGGCGTTGATGTGGTTTGCCCCCTTTGGGTTCGACCGGGTGCTGGCGGAGCCGGGGCGCACCTCTCCCCTCACCCCTCAAGAGATGCTGGACCGTTCCCTCATCTTGGTCGGAAGCCCAGACACCGTCAGCCGCCAGTTGGAGCATCTGCTCCAGAGCACGCCCATCACTTGGCTCTTCGCCTGGATCTACAACGGCCTCATCCCTCACCACAAAGTCATGCGCAGCCTGGAGCTGTTCGCCACCAAGGTGCTCCCCAGGTTCCGGTGAGGGCAGGAGAGGGAGGGGGCACCCACCCCTTACCAAGGGACCCTAGGCGGCCAGGAAGTAGACGCGGCCGTCCATCTCTATCTCCTTGAGGCGACCCTGGCCCACCAGATAGCGCAGGTGGGCCAGCGTCTCCCCAAGGGCGGCCCGCTTCATCCAAGGCGTTAGGTCATCGTAGGGGCCCGTGGTCCATTTTATGCGGCGGGCCACCTCGTAGGCGGTGACGGGCCCTTCATGCCCTACAGCCTCTAGCATCTCGTCCAACCGCTCCCGGTGGTGATCCCAAAGCTCCTGTATGCGCCGTTGGAACCAGTCCACATCCCACTCGTGGGCGGGCAGGAGCCTGTCCACCTGCAGGGAGGCCACCCTCTCCAGGCTGTGCAGATAATTGGCCAAGGGGTCGTCCAGCTGCTCGGGGTGGAGGCTCACATTGGGGGTGATGACGGGCAGGATGTGGTCACCGCTAAGGAGCAGGCGGTGGTTGGGCTCATATAAGCAGACGTGACCTGGGGAATGCCCGGGCGTCCAGATCACCTGGAAGACGAAGTCCCCCACTTCTATGGTCTCGCCGCCCCGCAGGGCGACGTCGGGGTGTTCCACAGGCGCCACGAAGAAGCGCATAGGCATGGAGCTCCGCTCTAGCTCCTCCTCCTGTGTAAAGGGCACGCCGTGACGTAGGAGCCAGGCACGCAGCCGCTCTAGCAGCTCCTCAGGAGCCACATAACGACTCCGCATGAACTGAGCCTCCACCTCATGCATCCAAACATGACAGCCAGCCTCCGCCCGCAGCCGCCCAGCCATGCCACAGTGGTCGGGGTGGCTGTGGGTGAGCACCAAGTTCTGGATATCGCCCACCCCTAGGCCCAGTTCCTTCAGCTGTTCCGCCAGGGCAGCATAGGCATCCTCAGTGTTCCAACCGCAGTCCACCAGCATGGCCTCGCCCTTGCTCACCACCAGGTAGGGGAGGACATATGGCAGGGCCTTGAGGGGACGGGGGCTCAACTCCAGCTCGTGTCGCATCCGGTAAGCCTCGCCGCGCTGGAACTCAGGGAAAGGGGTCACCATCTGATATATGCCCGCAGCGACGCGTTTCATGCCTCACCTCGTCTCAGGCTCTCTTAAACGTCAAGGTAAGACAAACGGCGTGAGCGGTCAATGCGTTGCCCATCGCCGTGGCAGGGATCATAATGGCCATGGTCACCCTGCAGGAGGGATGGGAGGCATGCCGGTCATCTGGGAGCAGGTGATGGTGGAAGGAAGCCCCATGTGGTGCCACATCCACACCCCTGTAGGCGCTGGGCCCTTCCCTGGCGTGGTGGTGGTCATGCACGCCCCAGGGGTGGACGCCTTCATCCAGGACATATGCGAGCGCCTAGCTCTGGAGGGGTATGTGGCCATCGCTCCTGACCTCTACCATCGGCAGACGGAGGAGCAGGCGAAGGACGACCCCATCACCCGTATGGGGCGCCTGAGGGACACGGAGATCGCCCAAGATATCAATGCCGCCTTGGACCACCTGCGTTCCCTCCGCCAGGTATCCCCAGAGCGGATAGGCATCATCGGCTTCTGCATGGGGGGACGCATCGCCTACATGATGGCTGCCCTCAACCCCACCTTCCGCGCTTGCGTGGACTTCTATGGCGGCAATATCGCCGTCCCTTGGGGGGAAGGGCCCTCACCCCTCGACCTCACCCCCCAGATAAACTGCCCCGTGCTGGGGCTTTTCGGCGCCGAGGACACCAACCCCAGCCCTGAGGACGTGGCCCGCCTGGATGCCGCCTTGACCAGGCACAACAAGCCCCATGAGTTCCACATATATCCAGGTGCCGGCCATGCCTTTATGAACCAGGCCCGACCTTCCTATCGCCCGGAGGCCGCCCGCGACGCCTGGCAGAGGTGCCTCGAGTTCCTAGGTCGCCACCTCAAAAGCACCTAGGGATAGATAAGGCTGGGGCCATGTGGCACCTTATAGATGGTCAGGCGGTTCGTCCTGAAGGCCACCTCTAGGAAGCCGTCGAACTTGGCCAGGGCCTGTTCCCGCTGCGGCCATAAGGGGAGGGGAGCTTCCTCTACATACCTCTGCCGCTCCAAGGGGCCCACCACCACATAGCGCACATCGTATTTATGGAGGAGGCGCAGAGCCTCCTCCACATCGAGGGTGGTGTAGATGGTCTCGATGTCCCGCGCCCGCCCCACGATGGGTGAAGGATCGGGGCGCCATTGCCATTCGTGCCCTTCCCAGCCCAGCACTGTGACCAGGCCGGTGCGGGACGATATGCGGGCGAAGTCGGTATAGTCTTCCCCGAACGCCTCTAGGACCACTGGCGAACCTCGCACATGCTGGCGGAACCACATGACGGCGGCGTATTCGTCGGGGGCGTGGCGGGCCACGAAAGCGAGGCCATCCAGGCCGCCCCCTGAGCGGCGGAAGGCCTCGGTGCGCTCCAAGGTCACCGTAAGGGGATAGATGAAGGCCGCCCCCATGATGGCCAACGTGACGCCTTGCCATGCCCATCGCAGGGGTGGGGAAAGCCAGGCTGAAGAGCCTTTCTTCCACAGAGCAGCGGCCCCGATCCCGCCCACTACCGCCATGATGGTCCACGTGTGGTACCAGAACCGGAAAACGGTGTTGTAGCGAAAGCCCACCGGATCCCGAATGAAGAACGTCTCCCCACCCAGCAGCAGGAGGAGGGCCACCAGGGCCAAGGCCATGGGAAGGGCGCGCTCATCGTCCCTCCCACGCAAGGTGCGGGCCAAACCTGCCCCCGCCATGGTCAAGAAGGCCACCAACATGAGCATGGTGAGCCAGTTGAGATTTTCCCACCTCAGCTTTACCTCCCCCAGGAATCCCTCGGGCCGTGGGGACACGTGGCCCAGCCCGCTCAGGGCCAGGACGGAAGCAGCCCAGGCCATAAGGGGGACCGCCCACGCCGCCACCCCAAACCCTACCTCCAGCCTCCCCCATCGTCGCCCCAAGGCGATGGTGGCCGTCCACCACAGAGGCAGCCAGAGGGAGGGGAGCCAAAAGATGAGGAAATGCACAGGCCTGGTCACCACGGAGTCGATAGGAGGGTAGCCTCGCACCAACCGCTCCCATGCCTGATTGGGGGCGATGCCCGAGGCGGGCGTCTGCAGCGTTACATAGAAGGGGGCATACAACAGCAGCGCCCCCAAAGCCAGGGCAGATGCCGCCCCGAGGGCGTCCCAGAAGCCCCCCTCTCGCCTGCCCTGGATGGCCCCCAGGGCCATCGCCCCCACCACCAGGACGCCGAAGGTGGGGAGGGCCCAAAGGTCGGTGAAGCCCAGCCCCCCTAGCACCATAGCCCCCACCACGGGCTGCCATGGCTCTCGCCGCCAGCGGAGTAAGACATGCCCTTCCCGCGCCTCTAGGTAGAGGTCTAGGGCCAGCCCTAAGGCCACCAGCGTCAGGGGCAGGGCCAGGACATGCGGATGCAGGTCGCCAAACTGGAAGCTGAAGAAGGGGAATTCCTGCACGTCCCAGGGAGATCCCATTCGAGTGGCCTTCCACCACCACCAAAAGGCCGTGGGATACCAGGCGCGACACGCGCTAGGGTTCAGGGTGCAGTTGTAGGGCTCCAGACCGTAGATGCCCACCCAGGCGTAGAAGGCACTGTTGCCGATGCCGTGGCGGGCTAGCAGCTCGAAAAGGCCGGCCAGGTTGCTCACCACCAGTAGCAGCACCACCGAGATCACCCCAGCTCCTAAGGCCCGCCACTGGCCCTCGCCACGGCCCAGGAGAAGCGTCAGGTTGTAGGCCAGGCCGAAGGCAGCACAGGCCGCCATGGCCGCCACCATGCAGAGCATCAGACCGAAGGTGATGCTCGTGGGCAGACCCGTCAGATGCGTAAGGGCCCCTGCCTGGACGTAGCCGAAGTAGTAATAATTGATAGAGTAGCCACTGAGCCAAGGGTCCGGCGGCGGGAAGCTGGAGGAGCGGACCACGCTGTTGAGGAAGGCCAGCTCGAAGGGTTTCTCGCCCCAGATGATCTCGGGCACGAAGGAATGCAGGAACACGGCCGCCAGGTAGGTGACAAGGAAAAGGGACTCTATCCACAGGACATAGGGCCACCACATGCGCCACCAGGCCCGCCATTGCTCCCAGCGGGCCACCGCCACGGCCACGCCCACAGCTGCCAGCAGTACGAGGGCCATCAGGAAGAGCCCCCGACCGTTAGGCGCTAGCCCCACCACACCAGCAATCCATCCCACGTAGGCCAGGGTCAGCAGGCCCAGGGGCTTGGCCAGGCTATATCCCCTATCAGGGAGGCGGGGGAAGAGGAGGAAGGTTACGGGCAGAAAGGCCAAGGCCGCCCCTTGCGCCGCCGCCCAGAAGAAGAGCGCCTCCTTCATACCCTCCCATCCAGGTTACGACACGGCCTCCTTGCAAGCATGCAGTGCCCTCCGCGTGCCCGCATGCTAAAATAGGGCCAAGGAGGCAATGATATGGTCACGCCAGAGCTAGTGCGGGAGGCCCTTAGGGATGTATACGACCCCGAAATCCCCGTCAACATCGTAGACCTGGGCCTCGTATACGATATCCAGGTGAAGGAGAACGGCGTCGTCTACATCCTCATGACCCTTACATATCCTGGCTGCCCCATCGGCCCCGTCATAGTGGAACAGATAGAGGAAGCCGTGGGCTCCTTGCCGGGGGTCAAGTATGTGGACGTGGAGTTCACCTTCGACCCACCCTGGACGCCCGATAAGATGTCGGAGGAGGCCAAGGAAGCCCTGGGAATAGACTGAGGAGGTAGGCATGAGCTTAGAGGATCGCTTCCAGGGCAAGCTCTCTGTGGAGATCAAGTATTGCGTGCCTTGAGGGTACCTGCCCCTGGCCGCCTGGATGGCGACCGAGATCTGGCACGAGTTCGGGATGCAGGCTCCGGTGACCCTCATCCCTGTGGGGGGAGGACGCCTGGAGGTCTATCTGGGCGGGGAGAAGGTGTTCGACAGGAAGGCCGAGGGCGGAATCTACCCCGACTTGAAGCGAGTGCGGGAGATAAAGGAGCTCATCCGCCAACGCCTAGAGCAGGCGGGGTGAGGCCCAGCGCCCTCGCAGCCCCGTGGCCCCTCTAAGGCGTATCCCGCAGCAGGGACTGGATACGCCCCAGGGCCATGAGGGGCCAGTAGTTGCGATACAGGTGGTAGTTTATGTAGAAGTCGCTGGGGAAGCCTGTGCCAGTGAAATAGGGCTCTTCCCAGGTCCCATCTTCCTGCTGGGTCTCCACCAGATAGCGTGCCCCGCGCACCAAAGCCTCTCCCACCAGGGCGTCGGCCCCCTCAGGCGCAGCAGCCACCAAAGCCATGAGGGCCCAGGCCGTCTGGGAGGCCGTGCTCTCGCCTCTGCCCTTAAGAGCGGGGTCATCATAGCTGGCACAGGACTCCCCCCATCCACCGTCGGGGTTCTGGTGCTCTAGGAGCCACCGCACCGCCCGCCGCACATACGGGCGGCCCATGTCCTCGCCGATGGCCCTCAGGGCGGGCAAGACCGCCCCCGTCCCATAGATGTAGTTGACACCCCACCGTCCCCACCAGGGCCCATCGGCCTCCTGCCGACGCCGCAAGAAGCGTAGGGCACGGGCCACCGGGGGGAAGGAGGGATCGTAGCCCAGGAGCCCCAGCATTTCCACCACATGGGCGGTGACATCCTCCGTGGGGTAGTCCAGCACCTCCCCGAAATCGCAGAAGGGCATGTGGGTGATGATGCGCCTGGTGTTGTCCTTATCGAAGGCGCCCCACCCTCCATCGCTGCTCTGCATGCCCAGGACCCACCGCAGCCCCCTCGCCAGAGCCCAGGCCTTGCGCTCCCTCTCCGGCAGACGGGTGCGGTGGAGGGCCATCATCACCTCCGCCGTGTCGTCCACATCGGGATAGACGTCGTTGTCGAACTCGAAGGACCAGCCCCCTGGCTCCACCCCCTTCACCTTCACCTGCCAGTCGCCGCCAGTGAGGACCTGTTCCTTGAGGAGCCAGCGCGCCGCCCGCACCAGGGCCTCGTGGTCAGGGGGCAGGCCGGCGTCCAAAAGGCCTATCATGGCCAGGGCCGTATCCCACACCGGCGAGATGCAGGCCTGAGGCGCATATACCTCCTCGTCCTCCACCCGGTACGCTCCTTCGAAGGCCTCCAGCCCTCGCTTCATCACCGGATGGTCCAGAGGGTATCCCAGGAGCTTGAGGGCGATGAGGGAGTAGATCCAGGGTGGCTGGATGCCTCCCCAGGCACCATCGGCCTCCTGTCGCGCCAGGATCCACTTCTCGGCCTCCCTTATGGCCGCTCGCCGCAACCATGGCAGCGCCACCGCCTCGTAGCCGTGGAGGAGCCGGTCCACCGCCCAGAAGAAGCCCCGCCAAGACAGAGCCGGCTGGGGCCTGGGGATGGGGCGCATAAACTTCTCCTTAGGCCCTGGGAAGAGCTCGTCCAGGCGAGCCTGCTCAGGCACCGCACACACAGGCCGCTTGGCCCAGATGATGAGGATGGGCACCACGGTGGCCCGTGCCCAAGACGCGAACTCATAGAGGTTGATGGGGAACCAGCTGGGCAGGAACATGAACTCGGGGGGCATGGCCGGTAGGGCGGCCCAGTCCCACTGGCCGAAGAGGGCCAGCCACAGTTTAGTGAACACCCTGGTCCTGGGGACCCCTCCTTGCGAGAGGATAAAGGCGCGGGCCTTCTGCAAGAGGGGATCCTCCGCCGAGACGCCCGCCAACTTCATGGCAAAATAGGACTCCACGGTGGCGTTGAGGTCGGGGGGGCCGCCGTAATAGATGGCCCAGGTGCCATCGGGCCTGGCCTGGCGGCGCAGATAGTTGACCACCTTCCGCCACCGGCCCTCCTCCCCCACCCCCAGGAAGTGGGTGAGCATAAGGTACTCAGCTGCCATGGTGACGTTGCTCTCCAGCTCCCCCCACCAGTAGCCATCAGGGTGTTGGGTGCGCAAAAAGTAGTCCACGGACCGGCCTATGGCCTGCGCTAGGGCATCCCGCAGACGCCCTGCCTCGCCTGGGGGAAGAACGGGCCACACAGTTCACCTCCAGATCTGGAAAAGGGCAAGAGCCATACGCCGCAACCGCAGAAGGGCACGCGCCACCCCCACCATCAGGGGCAGGGCCGCCCCTGGACGGCCTGCCAGAGAGGAGAGGCGCCACCTCCCTTGGTCGGTCACCGGCAGGTGGTCGTGCAGGGCGTCCGCCACCGCTCTGATGGCCAGGAAAGGCAGCCCACGTGCTATCGCCTCCTGGGCCAGCCAGTAATCCTCCATCTGCACCAGGGCGGCGCCGAGGCGACGGGCCACCTCCTCCTTGTCCGCCGGGCGGGCCATCACCGCCCGCACCGTGCAGGAGGGGCCGGTGGTGCAGGGCAGGCCCGCCCGCTGGGCCGCCTGCTGGGCCATCTCCACCAGCCAAGGCGTGGTAGGCAGGGGCTCACGCTCCCCATCCCACAGGGCGATGGCCGTGGCCAAGAAGATATGGCCGCGACCAAGCCCCTCCACCGTGGCCCCGCCCAGGCCCATGGCCAACGCCGCCTGCGGCAGGTACGCCCGCAGCACCTGCCCGGCAGCGGTGGCCGCCCTGTTCCCCATACCCACGCGACACACCATCACCTCTCGTCCCGCCAGCCAGCCCTGCACCAGGTGTAACCCCTTTTGGACCCGCCTCTCCCGCCCCTGTAACAGGCTGGCGATGGCCCAGGCCTCCCATGCCAAGGGGGCGAAGACCACCACCATGACCTCACGCGCCGCGCAAAGAGCGCCAGGCCAGCTCCAACATCTCCCTGGGGTGGGACATGGCCCGCAGGATGGCCGACCCCTCGAAGCCGCAGTGCATCATACACGTCTCACAGCGCGGGTCCTTGCCCCAGCCGTACTTGTGCCACTCCACAGTGGTCATGAGCTCCTGGAAGCTCTGGGCGTGGCCATCGGCGATGAGGTAGCAGGGCTTGCGCCACCCCAGCACTGTATACGTGGGGGTGGTCCATTGGCTGCACTCATAGAGGCGCTTGCCCTGAAGGAAGTCGCGGTAAAGGGGGTTGTTGTAGAAGCGAATGCCCCGCTTGCACCCCTCGAAGATACGGCGGAAGAAGGTCTGGGCCTCCTGTCTCTGCATGAATATAGGGTGGTGGGCCACCTCCTTATAGGCGAAGCCCGGAGATACCATCATCCCCTCCACACCCATCTCGTTGAGCATCTGGAAGAGGTGGTGGTACTCCTCAGGGTCGGTGCCGTTGTAAAGGGTGGTGTTGGTGCACACCCGGTAGCCCCTCTTACGAGCCTCCCAGATCATGCGGATGGCCACATCGTAGACGCCCTTGCGCTCTACCGCGCGGTCGTGGGTTGGCCGCAGGCCGTCCAGATGGACCACGAAGGCGAAATACTTGGACGGGGGGATGACCTTGAAGGCCCGCTTGTAAAGCAGGGTGTTGGTGCAAAGATACACGTAGCGCTTTTGCTTAATGATGCCCTGCACTATCTCCCCGATCTGAGGGTGCATGAGGGGCTCCCCGCCCGCTATAGACACCACCGGGGCGTCGCACTCCTCCACGGCCCGCAGGGCCTCCTCCACGCTCATGTAGCGGTCCAAGACATCGGCGTACTCGCGGATGCGTCCGCACCCGGTGCAGGTGAGGTTACAGGCCTCCAAGGGCTCCAGGATCATGGTGAGGGGGAAGTATTTGCGACCTTTTATCTTCTGCTTGATAAGGTAGAAGGTGAGCTTCAGCGTGAGCCCCAAAGGTTGGCCGGCCATATGTGCGCCCTCCTCACGCTAGTATTCCCTCTCCACCAAGAAGGAGACCACGGCCTCCAGCTCCTGTCGCGGCCCTGGGGCCAGAGGCAGGGAGGACAAGGTGTCCATGGCCTCCTGCAATAGTTCATGGGCCAGGGTCAAAGAGCGTTGGCGCGCTTCCACCTCCTCCAGAGCCTGCATCACCCGTTGCACCATCTCCTCGTCCACGGTGGGGATGGTGTATGCGGCCACCACCGTCTCACGCTGCGGGCCCTCCGTCTCCAGGGCGTAGACGATGGGGAGGCTCTTCTTGCGGCGTCGGATATCGGCGCCGGCGGGCTTCCCCGTGCGGGAGGGGTCGCCCCAGATACCGAGGACATCGTCCTTGATCTGGAAGGCCACCCCCAGCTGGCGCCCTGCCCTGCCCATGGCCTCCCAGACCTGGGTGTCTGGGGTGGCGCAGATGGCCCCCAGGGAGAGGGCAGCCGCAAATAGGGCGCCCGTCTTGCGCCTCACCATCTCCAGGTAGGCCTGCGTTGTTATGTCGACTCGGTCCTCGAACTGCAAGTCCATCACCTGGCCCTCCACCATCTCCAGGGTGGCCCGGGCCAGGGTAGACACGGCCACCACCCCCCTCTCAGGGGGGACCCCTGCCTCGGGCAGGCGCGCTAAGGCCTCTTGGGCCAGGGCCAGGAGGGCGTCGCCGGCGTTGATGGCCTGCCCTTGGCCCCATATGGCCCAGACGGTGAGGCGGTGCCTCCTCTCCCTGTCCTGGTCCTGGATGTCGTCGTGGACGAGGGAGAAGTTGTGCACCAGCTCCAGGGCCACGGCCGCTGGCAGGGCCTGCTCCCACCTGCCCCCGAGGGCCTCGCAGGTCAAAAGGCACAAGATGGGCCTTAGGGCCTTGCCTAGGGGGCCGGGCTGGGGCCGGCCCTGGGCGTCCTCCCAGCCCAGGTGGTACCGCATCATGCGGTACAGCAGGGTTGGCTCCCTGGGCTCCAGGAAGGAGCCCAGGGCCGCTACCACCTGCCCCCTCAGCTCCTCTACCCGCTCTGGCAGGGTCAAGGCCTCACTCCCCTATGAGCTGGACCACCACCTCACGGTCGCGCCCATGATCCAGCTCCACCAGGAATATGCGCTGCCACTGGCCCAGCAGGAGCTTCCCCTCCACCACGGGAACAGCCTCGCTGGCACCGAGAAGCAAGTGCTGACAGTGGGAATGCCCGTTGGGCCGCTCCCCGTTTTGGGAGAAGGCGTGAGCGTAGACGTTGTGCCTATATTCGCCCTCCGGCGGGGCCAAGCGGCGCAGCATGTCCTCCATGTCCTGCAGAAGGTGGGGACAATTCTCGTTGATGCGCACGGCGGCCGTGGTATGGCGGGAAAAGATCACAGCAAAGCCATTGGTGATGGCCGCCTCCCTTACAGCTTCCATCACCTGGTCGGTGATGTCCACGAACTGAGGCCCACGCTGGGTGCGTATACGGATGGTCTGCGTCAGGCACCGCATGACTTCTCACCTCCTGAGGAAGATGAGGGGATGGCCGCACAGGCGCCATCCCCCAGTCGGGCCAGCGTCTCCACCACCTCATCGATGGACTCGTCAGGCGTGGAAGCGCCAGCAGTGACCCCCACCACCTCCTTGCCCACCAGCCAGGCGGGGTCCAGCTCCGCTGCCGTCTCCACATGATAGGTCTCCACCCCAGCCTCGCGGCAGGTCTGGGCCAGCTTGCGGGTGTTGGCGCTGTTCTTCCCCCCCACCACGATGACCAGGTCGCATTGGGCGGCCAGCTCACGCGCCGCCTCGTAGCGCTCGTCCGTCTCCGGGCAGGTGGTGTTGATGACGCGAAGCTCGTTGAGGCGGCCGATGTTGCGGGCCACGAAGCGGGCCACGAATTGGGCGAAGGAGGCCTCACTCTTGGTGGTCTGGGAGAGGAGGGCGGCCTTCCGCCGTGGGATCTCCACCTCCGCCTCGGGGTCCAGGATGGCCACACCCTGCCCCCGTGTCCAGGCCAAGACCCCCCTCACCTCGGGGTGCTCGGCCTCGCCGTAGATAATGACCTTAAACCCCTCATCCACCAGGCGCTGCGCTACCTTCTGGGACTTGCGCACGATGGGGCAGGTGGCATCGATGAACCGCAGCCCCCGCTGACGGGCCAGCTCCACGATCTCCGGCCCTCGCCCGTGGGCGGTAACGGCGATGGCCTGCTCCCGCACCTCTTCCAGGGATGAGACCACCCGTACCCCCTTGTCTTGGAGGCGGCGCACCACCACCGGGTTGTGGACCACAGACCCCAGGCTAGCGATGGGCCCCTCCTGAGCCCCTTGTTCCACCATCTCGATGGCCCGCCTCACCCCGAAGCAGAAGCCCATCACCTTGGCCTTGACGATCTTCATGGTATCCCTCACCTTTCGCACCAGACTATAAGCGATGAGTGCCTCATGTCCTTCGCTGCTCCTGGAGCTCGGCTGTGGATCCCACCTCCCCTCTCATGGCTGCAAGGCAGGCGCGGGCCGCTTGTAGCCCACTTCGTACGGCCGATTCCATGGTGGCTGGCCAGCCGGTGGCCGTCCAATCGCCGGCCAAAAATAGGCCCCGCACTGGCGTACGGGGTCCTGGGCGCAATGCCCTTATGCCCGGCCGCGGCGTAAAGGTGGCCTTGGGTTGCTTGACCACCAAAGCGGCCATCACATTGGTGGCCCTGGCGCGGGGGAAGAAGGCCATCATCTCCTTGACCATCACCTCCTGCAGCTGGCGGCCAGGCCAGTGGACCCAATGGTGGGCAGCGCTCAGGGATATGTCCACGTACTGGACAGGGCCGCCCAGGCCCCACATGCGGCTCTTGTTAAAGGCCCATTGCAGGGAAGAGTTGAGGAAGGCCACCATCTCCTCCTTCATCACCGGCCCCTCATACCACAGATGCACATTGACGATGGGCGAGAATTCTATGCGCCGGAAACGGGCGAAGAAAGGCTCCTCCTGCAGGCTCGGGGGCAGGATGGAGAGGAGGGCGTCGGGGGGAACGGCGCAGACCACGGCCCCTGCCTCCACATACTGGCCATCCTCCGTGACCGCCCCCACCACCTGGCCATGGCGCACCACCACCTCTCTAACACCACGGCCCGTGACTACCACCCCTCCCCTGGCCTCCAGATAGTCGCGGGCGGCCTCCGCCAGCTCCGAAAGCCCCACTCGTGCATAGCCGATGGCCGAGGCCTCCCAGCGCCACAGGAGCCCCTCCTGGAACACCATGGCCGCCAGATCCGCGCTCACCCTATCCACCTCCTCGTTGAGGGTGGCGCGGATAATAAGGTCCCAAAAGTTCTGGATGACGTGGCGCCCCTGGCCGTGGGCCCGCAGCCACTCCCCAAAGGAGACGCTGTCCAAGTCCCACTGGCGGGCCCGGTCCAGGGTGTGCAGACGCCAAAGGGCATACATGGCCACCAGCTTTTCCCCCATGGAGAGAGGGCGGAAGCGCAAGAAGGGCACCAAAAGATGCAGGGGGGCAGGGGCCCTCAAGGTCCTGAGAACGCTCCGCCCCGTCAGCTTGTCCATGATGGGCAGGTAGAGGCGAGGCTGGAGCTTGGTCTTGTCCCGCACCCTTAGCCGCTCCAGGAAGCGCACATACTCGGTGCAGCACGCCAGGAAGACGTGCTGCCCATTGTCCACCATCCAGCCATGGCGGCCATCCATAAACGAATAGGCCCGACCACCCAGGAAGGGGCGTTTCTCCACCAAGGTGGGGCGCAGACCAGCGTCGGCCAGCTCGCAGGCCGCCGCCAGCCCCGCTAGGCCACCCCCTATCACCAGGACATCGCTCCTCATGGCGTCAGAAAGGCCTTGGCCAGCTCACCCATAGCTAGGGCCACCTTGGTCGAGCTGTTGAGGGAGACCCTCTCGCGCAGGACCACCTCCGGCTCCCTGGCGATGTGCTCCAGGATACGGCGGTAGATGCCAGCCATGACACCCACGCAGGCCCGCGCTCGCCGGGGCAACAAAGGCAGGAGCCCAAGGCCCTGGCGGTAATACTCCCGCGCCCTCTCCACCTCCAGCCAGAGCAGACGCTGGAAGGCCGGGCCACCCCGCCCCGCTCTCAGCTCCTCCTCGCTGTAGCCCACTGCCGCCATGTCCTCCAGAGGTAGGTAGATACGGTCGCGGGCCAGGTCCTCCTGCACGTCCCGCAGGATGTTGGTAAGCTGCAGGGCGATGCCCAGCTGGACGGCACGGCGGTGGGCCTCCTCCCCATCGCGATAACCGAACACGTGGATGCATATGAGCCCCACCACCGAGGCCACCAAGTAGCAGTATCGCTCCAGCTCTTGGAAGGTTTGGTAGCGACGCACCCGCAGGTCCATCTCCACCCCGTCCACTAGGTGGCGGAGGTACTGGTGAGGAATGCCATAGCGCTGCACGGCGTCTGAGAGGGCAATGAACACCTCCCCCTGGGGCCTCCCTTCCAGGCACTGAGCCAGCTCCTCCCTTAAGCGGCCCAACTGCCTCTCCTTCTCCTCAGGGTCCGCCCCATCCTGGTCCACGATGTCGTCGCATTGCCTGGCGAAGGCGTAGACAGCATAGATGGCCTGCCGCTGCGGCCGGGGCAGTAGGAGGAAGCCGTAATAGAAGTTCTTGGCCTCGCGACGGGCCACCTGGGCGCAATGGGCGTAAGCCACCTCCAGGGATGTCATCCCGCCTACCTTTAGAAAGGCATGAGACCCCGCACTGCCAGCATGGCCTTCCTGGCCTTGGAGAGGGTAGGACGGTGGTGGAGGACGTCGTAGCCGATGGCTTCGATAGCGTCCAGGATGGCCAGGCCACCAAGGTTGAAGAGCTTCACGTCCAGACGCAGACGCCCCCTCACCATGGCGGCCAGCTTCATCCCCTCCCGTAACAGCCGCCGCGCCCTCTCCACCTCCATGGCCATGAGGCGGCGGAACCGCTCGTCGCACACCCCCGCCAACAGCTCCTCCTCCGAATACCCAAAGGCCCGCATATCCTCCTGGGGGATGTAGATGCGCCCCTTCCTCAAGTCCACAGACACGTCCTGCCAAAAGTTGGCCAGCTGTAGCCCAGTGCAAGTGGCATCGGCTAGCCGCCGCCGCTCCTCGTCCCGGTAGCCGAAGAGGTAGAGCACCAGATGGCCCACGGGGTTGGCCGAGTGCTCGCAATAGTGCAAGAGCTCCTGATACGTCCCATACCGGTGGCGAAGCTGGTCCATGCGGTTGGCCTCGATGAGCTTGAGGAAGGGCTCTGGCGGGATACTGAACTGGGCGATGGTCTCCTGCAGGGCCACGAACACCGGATGGCGGGCCCGCCCTTCATAGGCCCGCCATAGCTCCTCCTCCCACGCGTCCAGGAGGGCCAAACGGTCCCCCTCCGCCTCGTCCCCTAAATCGTCCACGCCCCGGCAGTAAGCGTATATAGCATACATGTGGGGACGTAGACGCCGCGGGAGGAGCCAGGAGACCACCGTGAAGTTCTCATAATGCCCAAGCGCTACCTCCCGGCAGTAGGCAAAGGCCGACGCCACCTCCTGCCGGAGGCCCTCGACGCGCGACGCCATCTTCCCCCGCAGGATCGGATATGGAAACCTCAGGATAACGCCTGGGGGGACGGGGCTAGACGCACGATATGATGATAAGTGCCACCTTTAACTCTCCCCGTCCCCTACCCGAGCCTGCGCTCATCACCCCCCTTCGCCCTCGGTCTTTCCGATTGTGCAAGACTGATGGCCCTATTGTCAACTGGTGGCCTTAGAGGCGATAGGTAAGGGAAATGGGGACGTCGCTTACCTGGCGAGGCCGCGGCCCCCTCCACCAGATGCCGGGGATACGGGCGCCACACTGGGGGCAGAGGCCATCGGTGGTCACCTCATAGCGGCGGATGCGGTAACCGAACCGCTCCACCAGTAGATGGCCGCACTGGGGGCAATAGGTGTTCTCCAACTCCCCCACCATGCCCGGGAGGTTGCCGGCATACACGAAGTTGAGCCCCTCCTCCTTGCCGATGCGGGCGGCCCTTAGGAGGGTAAGGGCATCGGTGTTCTCGGGCTCCGTCATCTTGTAGTCCTTGTGGAAGGCGGTGACGTGCCATGGTATGTCCTTGGACACGGAGGCGATGAAGCGGGCCGCCTCCCGCAGCTCCTGGTCGGAATCGTTGAACCCAGGCACCACCAGCGTCACCACCTCCACCCAGTAGCCCATCTGGTGGGCCATACGGATGGTCTCCAGGACGTTCTCCAGCTTCCCCCCCAGGTAACGGTAGTTTTTGGGGCTCATGGACTTAAGGTCCACCTTGTAGCAGTCCAGCCACGGCCGCAAGTACTCCAGCACCTCACGAGTGGCGTTGCCGTTGGAGACATAGGCCGTGAGGCAGCCTTTGGCCTTGGCCAGCCGGAACACCTCCACCGCCCACTCAGAGGTGATGAGAGGCTCATTGTAAGAGCTCACATAGGCGTGCGCCCCCATTCTCTCCCCTATCCTCACCATCTCGTGGGCGGTTATCTCCATAGGCTCTATGCCAGCCACTGGGTCCCGTAGGGCCTGGGAGGTGACCCAGTTCTGGCAGTAGGGGCAGTGGTAATCGCAGCCCAGCATGCCAAAGGTGAGGGCCAGGGCCCCCGGGAGCACATGGAAGAAGGGTTTCTTCTCGATGGGGTCGCACTGGAGGGCAGCCACATAGTTATGGGGCACCATGAGGACGCCATGGCGGTTGAAGCGAACTTGGCAGATGCCCCTCTGCCCCGGGTGGATAAGGCAGCGGTGCCCACAGGCGAAGCACCGCACCTTGTCCCCGTCCAACTTCTCATACAGCTCGCCGGGGCGGCAGTAGCGGTCCAGGAGCTGGGCAAGGGTGATGGCTCGGCCGATGAGCTTGGGCATTCCACTGCAATTATACCGCACCCCGGGAGCCGTAGCCGCATGCTAGCCATCGCCAAGGGCCATCTGGGCGAAGAGAGTGATGGTGTCCAGGGCCTCCTTCCGGCCTAGCCATATGGGCGGGGCCACCACCAAGTGCTGGACACCCACGTCCCGATATTGACCCACCATGGCCTGGACCTGCTCTGGCGTGCCCATGATGGGCCGGGCTTCCTCCAGCGGTCTTTCGGTGATGACAAGGGGGGCGATGACTCCCAAGGTGAGGCTCTGGGGGTCGCGGCCGGCCTCGGCAGCCATCTCCTGGACCAGCTGCCACCTCCTGGCCACCTGGTCGGGCGGGAGGGCAAAGGCCAGCCAGCCATCGCCAAGATATGCTGCCCTTCTCAGGGCGGCAATGGCGTGACCCCCTACCAATATGGGCGGCGGCTCAGGGGGGAGGGGGCCAAAGCCCACCCCCTCCACTTGGTAGAAGCGGCCGCGGAAGGTGGGGAACTCATGGGCCCATAATTCGCGCATGAGCTGGATCTGTTCGTCGGCCATAGCTCCCCGCTGGCGCCAGGGGGAGCCCAAGGCATGGGCCTCCTCGCGCATCCACCCCACCCCTACCCCCACCAGCAGCCTGCCACGAGAGAGGATCTGCACCTGAGAGAGCATCTTGGCCGTCAACACCGGGTTACGATGGGGCAACACTAGCACGCCGGTGCCCAAGAGGACGCGTTCGGTAATGGCCGCCAGATACGATAGGGTGGTGATAGGCTCCCACCAGGGGATATCTGGAGGGTAGGGCGAGCGCCCCCTCCGGCTGTAGGGATAGCGGGAATCGACGCGCACGGGGATGACCGTGTGGTCGGCAGCCCATAGGGAGTGGTAGCCCAGGGCCTCCACCTCACGGGCCAAGGCCGGCAGGGAATCGGCGTCTAGCCAGCGGCCAATGAACGACATAACCCCAAACCGCATGACTTTCCCCCTCATAACGCTTGGGACTATTGTATAGCTCCGCGCCTCCCTCTCACCCGTGTGCTAGACTTAAGACGTGAACCCTAAGCTCAGGCGAGAGCTGGAGCGTGTCGTTGGCCCATCCTGGGTGCTCACTCACCCCGCCGAGCTTCTGACCTACGAATACGATGCCACCATCGAGAGGGCTCTGCCAGATGCTGTGGTGCTCCCTGGCTCAGCCCAGGAGGTGGCAGCAGTGGTGCAGGTGGCCCGTCGCTTCCGAGTGCCGGTGGTGGCCAGAGGGGCAGGGACCGGTCTCTCGGGAGGGGCCGTGCCCTACGGCGGGGGCATCGTGGTGGTCACCTCCCGGCTCAACCGCATCCTCAAGATCGACCCGGAGAACGCCATAGCGGTGGTGGAGCCAGGAGTGTTGAACCTGGACGTCAGCCGCGCCGCCGCTCCCTATGGCCTCCGCTTCGCCCCTGACCCATCCAGCCAGAAGGCCTGCACCATCGGCGGCAACATCGCGGAAAACGCAGGCGGCCCTCACTGCCTCCGCTATGGCACCACCACCAATCACGTCCTGGCCCTGGAGATGGTCACCGCCGAGGGCCAGCTGGTGTGGATGGGAAGCCCCTGGGGGGAGGGCCCAGGCTACGACCTGGTGGGGGCCGTGGTGGGCTCTGAGGGGACCTTGGGCATCGTCACCAAGGCGGTGCTGCGACTCCTTCCCCTGCCGCCGGCCATCATCACCCTCCTGGCCATCTTCGACACCGTTGAGCAGGCCAGCGAGGCCGTCTCGGCCATCATCGCCCACGGCATCGTCCCCGCCGCCTTGGAGATGCTGGACAAGGCGGTGATGGAGGCGGTAGAGCCCTATATCCACGCCGGCTACCCACCTGATGCCGGCGCCGTCCTCCTCGTCGAGGTGGAGGGGCTGGAAGAAGCCGCCGAGGCCGAGGCCCAGGCCGTGCGGGGCGTCTGCCAGGAGCTAGGAGCGCGGGAGGTGCACATGGGCTTCACCCCCGAGGAGAGGGAGCGTCTGTGGGCGGGCAGGAAGGCCGCCTTAGGGGCCCTGGGGCGCCTGGCCCCCTCCTACTACATCCTCGACGGGGTGGTGCCCCGCACTAAGCTCCCTCACGTCGTGCGCCAGGTCTACGAGATATGTCAAAGCTATGGCCTTAGGGTGGCCCACGTCCTCCACGCCGGCGATGGCAACCTCCACCCCAACATCCTCTTCGACGAGCAGGAGCCAGGAGCGGTGGAGAGGGTGTTGCGGTGTGGGGCAGACATCATCAGGGCCTGCGTAGAGGCCGGGGGATCCATTACCGGCGAGCATGGCGTGGGGTACGAGAAACGCGACTTCATGCCCTGGATCTTCACCCCCCACGACCTGGAGGCCATGCGCCAGCTGAAAGACGCCTTCGGGGCCGGCGACTTTTTCAACCCCCACAAGATATTCCCCGAAGAGCAGCAGGAGACGTCCATGGTGCCCCAGCGCCCAGCTATTCGCCACGCCGGCCCCGATGCCTACGTCTGAGGAGGCCAACATGCGCCAGGGCACCCTGGAAGCCGCCCTCTTGGACGTGGTGGGGAAGGAGGATCTGGTGACGGGAGAGGGCCTCGCCTCCTACTCCGTGGACGGCAGGCAGCCACAGGCGGCCGTCAGGCCAGCCTCGGTGGCCCAGGTATCGGAGGTGATGGCCTTAGCCCACCGCCTTGGGCTGGCAGTCATACCATGGGGCGGCGGCACCATGATGGGAGTAGGTAACGTCCCTACCCGCTACCACCTAGCCTTGGATCTACGGCGCCTGGACCGGCTGGTGGAGCACGAGCCAGCCGACCTCACCCTCACTGTGCAGGCGGGCATGACTGTCGCCCGCCTGCAAGAGGCGTTGGCTCCCCACGGGCAGATGGTCCCTCTTGACCCACCGTGGCCCCGGCAGGCCACTATAGGAGGGACGTTGGCCACCGCCGCCGCTGGGCCTGCGCGCTGCTCCCTAGGCCTGCCCAGGGACGTGACCATAGGCATCAAGGTGGTGATGGCTGATGGGCGCGTCACTAAGGCTGGCGGCAAGGTGGTGAAGAACGTCGCCGGCTATGACCTCTGCAAGCTGTATGTGGGCTCCATGGGCACCTTGGCCATCATCGTGGAGGCCAGCTTCAAGCTCCTTCCCCTCCCGCGCACGCGGGAGACCCGGGCCTTCGCTTTTCCCGCACCCATGCCGGCCTGGCAAGCGGCCACAGAGGCCTGGCGACGCCACCTGGCTTTGGGCTCCCTCTACCTGCAGTGGCAGGGGGGACCTTATACGTTAGTGGTGAGGCTTACGGGCATCCAAGAGGCGGTGGACCGCTCCCTCTCCGCCCTGGCGGCCATCGCTCAGGGCCTCGGGGGTGAGGCCACAGACGTGGAGGAGAGGTGGGAGGAGGCCATGATCTCCCCCGCTGAGGCACGAGGCCTGACCATGAAGCTCTCTGTCTCCCCCTCCCGAGTGCCGGCCTGCCTGGAGGGGCTGGCAAAACTCTCCCCTTCGCTGACCATGGCCATGCCCCTAGCGGGGGTGTGCTACGCCCGATGGCCTGAGGCGGGGGAGCCATCTTCCCTGGCCCGTAAGGCCATGGCACTGGCAGAAGCGCTGGAAGGCGTGGCGGTGATCCACGCCTGTGAGGCGGCCCTTAAGGAGGAAATGGACGTCTTTGGCCCCCTCCCCCCCTCCTTCCACATCATGAAGGCCGTAAAGGAGCGATGGGACCCCAGAGGGAACCTAAGCCCGGGGCGTTTCTTGAGACGCTGGTGAAGGACGCCTCGTTCGTCGAGGGCCTAGCCAGGTGCGTCCATTGCGGGCTCTGCGTGCCCCACTGTCCCACCTTCCGTATCCTGCGCGTGGAGCCTGACTCGCCCCGGGGACGTCTGCACATCATGAGGGCCCTGACGTGGGGACGCATCGGCCCTGCGCCCAGGGCCCTGAAGCATCTGGACCTCTGCCTCCTCTGTCGCCACTGCGAGGCCGTTTGCCCGTCGGGGGTGCCCTTCGGCCACCTGATGGAGACGGTGCGGGCGGAGCTTCGGTCCTCTGGGCCGCTGTGGTGGGCGGTCCGGCGTCTGGCAGCGCGTGTCCTCCTAAGACCACTGCCCATGTTGTCTGCCCACTGGCTCTTGCGGGCTGTGGGGAACCTGCCCATGCCCATATCCCTCCTCCGCAGGGCAGCGCCCGGCGCAGCCCTCCTCATGTCCCTGGCCCAGGCCCCGAGAAGAGCCCCTTACCTGCGAAGGGGCCTTCTGGCCCGGCCTAAGGGCGAACGTAAGGGGAGAGTAGCCTTGCTTTTGGGGTGCGTCGTCCCTTACCTCACACCTCAGACCCACGTGGCCACCGTGGCCCTGCTAGCCCGCGCCGGCTTGGAGGTGGTAGCCCCCGAGGGCCAAGCGTGTTGTGGCGCCCTGTACGCCCACATCGGCGACCTGACCACTGCCCGCCGTCTGGCCCGCCGAAACATCGATGCCTTCCTGGGGAGCCATGCGGAGGCCATAGTGGTCAACGCCGCCGGATGTGGCGCCATGCTCAAGGAGTACCCCCACCTTCTGGCCCACGACCGCCGCTACCGCCCCCTTGCTGAGCGCTTCGCATCCTTAGTCCGTGACGTCACCGAGCTGCTGGCGCAGATGCCCCTCCCACCCCCACCGCAGGCCCTGCCTATGGACGTCACCTATCAGGACCCCTGCCACCTGGCCCACGCCCAAGGCATACGCGAGGCCCCCCGACGCCTGTTACGCATGATCCCAGGCATCCGTCTTGCGGAGATGGAGGCCCCGGACGAGTGCTGTGGCAGCGCCGGCGTCTATAACCTCCTCCACCCCCATGTGGCGTCCACCCTGGCGCGGCGCCGCATGGCCCAAGTGGTGGCTACGGGTGCGCAGGTGGTGGCCACAGCCAACGTGGGGTGTGCCCTTCAGCTGCAGGCGGCGGCCAGACTTTACGGCCGGCGCCTGCGCGTGGCCCACGTGGTGGAGCTCCTGCACCAGGCCTACCGGGCCACCCCAAACGAAGATTCATCCTTGACAAATGCGTGAAAGACGGTACAATCGGTGCACGAGCAGAGGGATAATATGGGGCTGTGGTTCGGTGGTGACGTGGTGGACCCTGAGGAGCTGGAACGGTCAGAGGAGCTAGAGCGAGCGCTGGACGATCTGCTCCATGGTCGGGAGCCCCAAGTCGCCGACCCAGAGCTTAAGTCCCTCCTAGAGGTGGCCCGTCAGCGTTACCAATTGGCCCTGGAGCTGAGGAGAGAGGCAGAAAAGCACCGCCAACGTGTTTGGCAGCTCATAGAGGAAAAGCTACGCCGCCAAAGCACCCCCAAGTGATATCCATCCCCCACCCCTTGACATAGCTAAGCAAGGGCACTACATAATAGGGGAGCCATGGTGAGGCAACTGGAGATCCTGGCCGAAGGACAGGGTGAATATCACCCCGTAGACCCCGATGGGTTCCGCCAATGGGTACGGGACCATAAGAAGCGGGCCCTAGTCCCCAAGCTCATGACCGAGAAAGAGGCCATCGAGAAGTTCGTCCAGGACGGCGATTACCTGGTCTATGAGTGCAACTACCTGCAGCGGGGCCCGGCGGCCCTCATCAGGGAGATCATCCGGCAACGCAAGAAGAACCTGTGGTTGGGAGCCAAGTTCACCTGGGTGGCCGCTGCCCTACTGGTGGAGGCCGGCTGCGTCTCCAAGATGGACGTGGGGTTCTTCCTATTCGGGCCCGTGGTGGAAAAGGCAGCCAAGGAGGGGCGCATCAAGATATACGAGTACTCCAACGTGGTCATGACCAACCGCATTAAGGCCGGGGCCATGGGCATACCCTTCATACCCGTGCGCTCCTTCGGCGGCACCGACGGCTTCAAGTATTCGGGGGCCAAGATCATCAGAGACCCTTACACCGGGCAGCCCACTGTCATCGTACCCGCCCTCAACCCCGACGTGGCCATCATCCACGTGCACCAGGCCGACGTCTATGGCAATGCCCGCATCTTCGGCACCGGCATCTCCGATGCCGAGGCCGCCCTGGCATCCCGCAAGGTCATCATCTCCGCCGAGGAGATCGTGGACACGGAGGAGATACGCCGTAACCCCGGCCTCACCGTCATCCCCTACTACTGTGTGGACGCCGTGGTCCACCTCCCCTTCGGCGCCTACCCTGGGGAGATGGCTGGCCGCTACGCCTCAGACGTGGAGCACGTGGTGGAGGTGGTGGGGCGCACCATGCGGGGGGGCCTCCAGGAATACCTGGAGAAGTGGGTCTACGGTGTGGAGAGCCACCAGGAGATGCTCGACAAGCTGGTGGGGTGGCGCAAGCTCCAGCAACTCCTGCAGAGGGCCACCATAAAGGAGGGATACCTGCCATGATCCAGATGCATCCTGCCAAGGGGGAAAAGGCCGCCTACTTCAACGAGCGGGAGCACCAGATCTGCGTCATGGCCCGCCTCATCGAGGACGGCAAGACCTATTGGGTGGCAGGTGGTGGCACTCCCATGGCCTCCATCCTTCTGGCCAAGAAGCTCTACGCCCCCAACGCCGTATACGTGACGGAGGACGGGGTGCTGGCCCCCGAGCCCGCCCTGCCCCTGGACCCCATCATGACCATGGTCAGCTCCCGCGCTAGCTACCGCGCCCTGCAGTGGGGCACCATGAACAGCGTAGGCTTCCACGCCCAGGTGGGGCTCATGGACTACGGCATTCTCAACACCCTCCAGGTGGACCCCTATGGTAACATCAACTCCACCCTCCTGGGATCCTATGAGGCGGGGGAGTACCGTCGCTTCGGCGGGCCAGGTGGCGCCGACTCCATCGCCTCCCTGTGCTGGCGCACCATTCTGATGACAGACCATCAGAAGCGCAAGTTCGTGCCCCGCGTGGACTTCATCTCCTCCCCTGGCTTCCTGGACGGCTCCCCTGGGGCGCGGGAGCGGGCAGGCCTGCCCAGGGACACCGGCCCCTACCTGGTCCTCACCCCCTGGGCCCTCTTCGACTACGAGGACCGGTACCTGCGTCTCATCGGCATCTCCCCCTTCGTCACCGTGGAGCAGGTGCTGGCGGAGATGAGCTTCCGGCCTAAGGTGGCTCCCCAGCTCCTCACCCTGGAGACGCCCACCGAGGAGGAGCTCACCATCCTGCGCACGGAGATCGACCCCCGGGGGCAGGTGACCATCATAGGCGACATCGGACGCTGGATCCAGCGGCGGGAAGACGGCACCTACGCCCCGGCTGAGGAGGGCAGAGGCGGCGGCAATCCCAACCTACCCCGCAGCTGGTAGAGCACAGGGCCTCTAGCCCCCCTCACCTGCCCCCTCCATACCCTGGCCTCTGCAGGTGCCCCTGCGACATCTCAGCCTTGCCCCAGCCCCATCATCCCCTATCGTGGCCGGACGGCGCACTATGAGGATGGACAGGTGTCCATCCTGCGTTGGCCAAATGGTTGACAGAGGCATGGAAAGTCGGCTATCCTCTTGTCTAAGGACAGGCCGATAGAAGGGATTTGTCTGCAGAGAAAGGCGAAGCCCTTGTATCGGCCGGCCGGTAGCGCCCCTGGGCTAGATACCAGCGAGAAAGGAGGATGTTGCACATGAGCCCGGGACTCAGCAGGGCTGGCCCCGGGGGCACGGCCTCTCCCCCAGCCATCCGTTTGGCCTTTCCTCCCTGGGCCCCCCATAGGTAATGGCGGCCAAGGAGGCACGCTCGCCCGCCTGGCACGTAATAACTTGCTGCTACCAGCGTTTGACTTAACGGGTGCCAGATGGATAGCCCAGGTGGGCCAAAGGTTGACCCAGCTCGTTGGCCAAGTGGACAGTTGACCATGGAGCGTGGTGGCAACTATGTAGCCGCCACATGGAGCGCCCTAGGGAGGACGCCGGAGAGGTCGCTGGTGGGAAGGGCGCAGGGCAGGGGCCCTGGCCCCACGGTGACCGCCGAAGTGCGACGAACGGTACATGAAGGGAGGAGATAATATGGGATTTAAACGTACAGGCCTCATATGGGTATTAGGGGCGTTGGCTGCCTGTTTGGCCATCGCGATACTAGCCCTGACCACAGGCACCCCCAGCTCCACCGCTGGTGGCGGTCCCCCTCAGGGTTTGCACTGCCCTGAGGAAGGCGTAAAGGTCGAGAATCCACCGTCACCATACACTTACGACGCGTCCCCGAAGATCGTCACCGCGGTCTGCATCAAGGCAGGAAGCACCCAATCAGGAGGTGGCAATACCGGGTGGATCGAAAGTGACGGAACCTACGACATCACCGGCCAACCAGATGGGTGTTACAAAGTCAGTGGAATAGGAACGAGTTCTGTCACCATCGAGAAGGTGGGGTAGGGCCCCACCTGCAAGGACATCAGCTACATTAGAGTCAAGACGGGAGACCCCACGCCCACTGCCACCGCTACCCCCACCGAGACGCCTACGCCCACTGCCACTGCTACCCCCACCGAGACCCCCACGCCTACGCCCACTGCCACCGCTATCCCCACGGAGACGGCCACACCCACATCTACGCCTACGCCGACGCCGACGCCTACGCCCACTGCCACTGCTACCCCCGCCGAGACCCCCACGCCTACGCCCACTGCCACCGCTATCCCCACGGAGACGGCCAC
>JAVVHA010000017.1 GCA_032249735.1 Dehalococcoidia bacterium
CGGAGGCCCAGGTCCAGCAGATGCTGGTGGAGAACCCGCGGCGCTTCTTCGAGGGGGGCGCTAGTTAGAGGTCTCGTCCTCGGCAGCCTCTGTGCACATGATGGTATGAGATGGCCCAGGGGAGGCCTCTGCTCCTGACCATATATGAGAGGCTCCTGCATGCCTATGGGCCTCAGGGTTGGTGGCCGGGAGATGGGCCGCTGCAGGTGATGGTAGGCGCCGTCCTCACCCAGGCTACTAACTGGCGTAACGTGGAGAGAGCCATCGCCCGCCTGGCGGAGACGGGCATGCTCTCGGCCGAGGCCCTGGCCCTCGCCCCCAGGGAGGTCCTAGAGGAACTGGTGCGTCCCACAGGCTACTATCGGGCCAAGGCCGAGAGGCTCCAGTCCCTGGCCGGCATGCTCTTGGAGAGCTGCCAAGGGGACATAGAACGGCTGAAGGGGCTCCCCCCAAAGGCCCTGCGGGAGATGCTTCTGCGAGTGCGGGGCATCGGGCCGGAGACGGCCGATTCCATCCTCCTCTATGCCCTGGACTACCCATATTTCGTGGTGGACGCCTATACTAGACGTCTCTTCCGCCGTCTGGGATGCGGCCCGGGGGGGAACTCCTACCATGAGTGGCAGCGGTTCTTCATGGAGGCCCTACCGCCAGATGCCACCCTCTTCAACGAATATCACGCCCTCATCGTGCGCCACGGCAAAGAGCGGTGTCGGGCGCGGCCCCGCTGCCCTGGTTGCCCTCTCCTGGACCTGTGCCCTACGGGGAGGGGCTGGACTTGATAGGGAGCTCGTGTTATCCTGATGGCGCGTTTCCAAGCCATATGCAGGGAGGTCGGCCATGACGCAGCAGCAGATGCCCAGCTCCATACGTGAGCTTATGGAACTCATGCCTAGGGCCTTCCGCCCGGAGCGGGCGCAGGGGGTGAAGGCCGTGGTCCAGTTCAACTTCACGGGGCCTGAACCTGGCAGCTGGGTCTTGAAGGTGGAGGAAGGGAAGTGTGAGGTGCAAGAGGGCAAGGCCGACAACCCCAACGTCACCATCAACTCCCCATCTGATGTGTGGCTGAAGATCGTGCGCCGAGAGCTGGACGGGGCGGCCGCCTTTATGAGTGGCCAGTTCACCTTCAGCGGCGACATGGGTGTCCTGCTGCAGATGCAGAACTGGTTCCAGATGTAGGTCTCAGGGGTTACGGGCCAGCAAGCGCACGTCGGTGGCTGCCACCACGATGATATCCGCCTCGCCGGGGGGGATGAGGGCGGGGTCCACCACCACCTGACCAGGGCTCAGGCCCAACCATTCCGCCAGCTTGCGGGCGCTGTACTCCTTCTCCCTGACGCTGTAGATGAGGGTGTAGCGGTGCCCGGGCGCTGGCTCGGGGTCGATGGATACCCACTCCTCGGGTAGCCCTTGGTCCACCAAGAAGGTGGCCACTCGGGTCGCCAGGCCGGGCACATCAGTGCCGTTGCGCACCTCAATGCTGGGGGCCTCCTGCTCCAGTCGTCCGTCCAGGAAGAAGCGGCGCACCATCCGCTGCACGTCCTCCTGCTCCCATATGAGGACAGACCACCCCTCAGGTGTGATGTAGTCCCTCATGGCTGGGGCAAGGGACATGGTCTTGATGCGCTCCTCTGGAATCTGGCGCACCTTCAGGGCCAGGCCTAGGGCCCTGGGCAAGGAGACGTCTGTGTCTACCGAGCTGCGGAATTGGCTATAGAGGGACTTGAGGCGGCCTGGGTCCATCAGCAGGCCCAAGTCCATGGCCTTGCGAAAGGTAGCCCGCATCACCTGCTGCTGCCGCTCGATGCGCTCGAAGTCGTTAGAGCCGTAGCGGATGCGGGCGTAGGCCAGGGCCAAATGGCCGTCCATATGCTGGCGCCCTGGCCGGAAGGTCACAGCCATCGCAGGGCAGGTATAGCACTCTTGGTAGGCGGGGTCGTAGACATACTCGGGGACGTCTATCTCGATGCCCCCCAGGGTGTCGATGACCCGTATGAAGTCTACGAAGTCCAGGACCACGTAATGGTCGATGGGGATGCCGAAGTTGTGGAGGATGGTCTCCTTCACCAGGCCAGGGGGGCCTTCGCGATGGAAGACCACCCCGGTTTGGGCCAGGGTATAGGCGGCGTTGATGCGCTCTTCTAGGAAGCCGCCACGGCCATCGGGTATCTCCACCCAGGTGTCACGGGGGATGCTCAGGACGCCGGCAGTGTTGCTATAAGGGTCGATGCTGAGGATGGCGATGGTGTCCGTGCGGATGGGGGAGCCGGGCGGCTCATCGGGGCGGCGGTCCAGGCCCAGCAGGAGGATGTTGATGCGCTGTTGGATGGAGGCCGCCTCCGGCACATCGCCCTTATCCACCCCTGGCAGCTGGGCTAGGATGCCCACGTTCACTTCGTTGCCAGGAAGGAGGTAATCATCTAGATGGGTGGCCACAGCCACCAGCCCGTAGAAGGAGAGGAGGAAGGCGAGGACGATGCTCACGATGAGGGGGAAGTGGAACCTGCTCCCCATAGCTAGCGCCTGGCCTCCTGTCGAGGGGTGGGGGCTTCCTCCCACCTGTCCTTCAGCACCTGCACCCCTCTCACCGCCCCTGCTTGTAGGAATACCCTGGGGACGCGTGGGCCGATGCCGCATAGGATCTCGTAGCTGATGGTATAGCACAGGGAGGCTATCTCGTCAGCCGTCACCTCCTCGTCCCCCTGGCGGCCGATGATGACCACCTCATCGCCCACCTGGGCCTCGGGGACGGTGGTGAGGTCCACCATGGTCATGTCCATGCATACCCGCCCCACGATGGGTACACGACGCCCCCGCACCAGCACCCAGCCACGGTTGGATAGGGCGCGAGGGAGGCCATCGGCATACCCGCAGGGGATGAGGCCGATGCGGCTGGGGCGGTGGGCCCGCCAGGTGCGCCCGTAGCTCACCGTCTGTCCCGGGGCTAGCTCCATGACCCGCATAAGGCGGGCCTTGAGGGAGAGGACGGGGCGCAAAGGTAGGGACCGCTCCATGCCTGGGGGGTGGCAGCCGTAGAGGCCTAGGCCCGGGCGCGCCATCTCCAAGGCCAGCTCGGGCATGTCCAAGATGGTGGCTGTGTTGGCCACGTGGCGCAGGGGGACCCAGGGGACCTGGCGGGCCACGGCCATGAACTCCCGGAACTGGGCTAAGGTGAAGTCCTTATCTCCGTCCTCGGCGGCGGCGAAGTGAGTGAAGAGCCCCTCCACTCGCAAAGAGGGGACGTGGCGCAGGGCCTGGGCCAGGAGTAGGGCCTCCCGGGGAGGGAGGCCGAAGCGGTTAAGGCCAGTATCCACCTTTATATGCACGGGATGGACTCGTCCCCTTTGGGCAGCGGCCTGGGCGAGGGCCTGAGCCATCTCCCAGGACGCCACAGCGGTCGCTACCTCCAGCTCCACGAGGAGGGGGGCGTCCTCGGGGGGTGTGGGGCCCATGACCAGGATGGGCGCCATCACCCCGGCCTGCCGCAGCTCTTGGGCCTCCTCGGTGCAGACCACGGCCAGGGCCTCAGCCCCCGCCTCCACCAGGGCGCGAGCCACCCCCACCGCCCCGTGGCCATAAGCGTTGGCCTTCACCACGGCCATGATCTGGGCCCCGGCGACCCTCTCTTTGAGGGTCTGCAGATTGTGGGCCAGGGCGTCCAGGTCCACCTCCGCCCAGAGGGGACGTCCGGCAGGCGCGTGGTATACCATGGCCCTACCTGACCAAGGCTCAGGGCACTAGGGCCCATTCCTCTGGCAACCGGTAGCGGAAGACGCGGCTTGTGAACCCCTGCCCGTCGAATACGCGGGCGTAGCCGCTGCGCTTTATCTCCCGATAGGTATTAACGATCTGGATAATGCGCTTGGCCCGCAGGTTGAAGACCACCGCCCCCGCCTTTACCGGCTGCAGGCTCGCCTCCCTGGTGATGTCGTCCACCACGCGGAAGACGGGGTGCTGATGGGGCGGGAGCCTGGAGAGGTCCTCGCGGATAGCCCGCGTGTCCTCAGGGGTATTGTGCTCATCGAAGATGGCCAGGCCTGAGAGGACGTAGTCGCGCAGGTTGCGGTAATAGGGCTCGGCCCTCTCTAGCAGCTCCTCCAGGGTTACGGGATTGGTTGCGCAGGCGGCCACCAGGGCAGGGAGGGCATCGGGATGGGCAATGAAGCTCACAGCTCCCCGCTGGTCGATAACCGTGCAGCGGATGACGTTCATGCCCCTCTGCCGTCCAGCCTAGCAACACCCCTGCGCCCTGTCAACGAAGGAGATTTGACTCTCCGGGAGGGCCATTCTATAATGGGCGTCGGCCCTAAGGCAGAGCTCCGGGAAGTGGAGATAAGCGTTGCCCAAGAGGACATATCAGCCCAAGAACCTGCGCCGCAAGCGGAAGCACGGTTTCCTGGCCCGCATGGCCACTAAAGGGGGTAGGGCGGTGCTGAAGCGGCGACGTCAAAAAGGGAGGTGGCGCCTGACGGTGTGAGGGGCCGTGAGCAAGCTTGTGCCGCTGCGGGGACGACGGGCCTTCGATGCCGTCTTCCAGCGGGGCCGTGTCTATAGCGATCAGCTCCTCAGCATGCGCGTCCTCCCTAATGGGCTTCCCTACGTCCGGTGTGGTCTGGTGGTGGGTCGCAAGGTGGGCAAGGCTACAGTGCGCAACAAGGTAAAACGCCGTCTACGGGAAGGCATGAGGCGGCTGGGCCTCAAGCCGGGGTGGGATGTGGTGGTGGTGGCCCGTCCCCCGGCTGCCCAGGCCAGTTATGGTGGCCTGATGGACTCCGTGTCCTCCCTGTTGCGGCGGGCGGGCCTCCTCCTGGAGGGGGAAGGATGAAGGCTCTGGCCCTGGCCATCATCCGGTTTTATCAGCGGCACATCTCGCCCGGCCGCCCCCCGGCCTGTCGCTTCCTGCCCACCTGTTCGCAGTACGCCTATGAGGCATTGGAGCGCCACGGCCTTGCGAAGGGGTCGGCCCTGACCTTGGGTCGTCTTTTACGCTGTCATCCTTGGAACCCCGGTGGCTACGATCCCGTCCCCTAGGACCCTCGCTTCCTTCAGGAGTCCCCTTGGGCTGGGGGGGCTCTTATCCCTCTTGGCCGTGACGGCGATGATGGTGGCCTGCGCTCGGGTGGGTTCCCCCAGGGGCTGGATGCCACCCACACCCGTGGACGGCATGCTCCTTCTGGGGCTGAAGGCGGGGCAGATAGCGGCCGTGGACCCCCAAGGGTGGCAGGTGCGTTGGCGCTTCCCTGAGAAGGAGAAGGACATCCGCCTGGGCGCCTTCTATGGGGCACCAGCGGTGGGCGATGAGCTCATATACGTGGGTAGCTATGACGGCTCCGTCTATGCCCTGGAGCGAGGGGGTCGCCTCCGGTGGCGGTTCAAGACCGATGGCCCGGTCATCGGTGGCTTGGTCTGGGATGCCCGCTTAGGCCTCCTCCTGGTGCCCTCCGACGACGGCCGCCTCTACGCTTTGAACGCCCAGGACGGGACGCTTCTGCCTGGCTGGCCTTTCCGCACTGGCAAGGGCATATGGTCGCGCCCTGCCTTGGCCGACGACACGGCCTACGTGGGCTCCCTAGACGGAAAGGTGTATGCCCTGGCCCTCCCTTCGGGCCAGGAGCGGTGGCGTCTGGACCTGGGGGCGGGCATCGTCTCCGACCCCGTCTTGGCCGGTCACCTCCTACTGGTGGGAGGGGTCGACCGCCGACTACACGCTATTGATGTGCGCGATGGCCGTCGGGTATGGCAGACCCCCTTTCGGGCCGACAACTGGTTCTGGGCCCAGCCAGTGGTGATGGGCGATGTGGTGTATGCTGCCAATCTGGATGGTAACCTCTATGCCATATCCCTGGCTGATGGGTCCCTGAGGTGGCGCTTCCCCACCCAGGAGCCGGTGCGCTCGCGTCCCTTGCTTGTGGGCGATGTGCTGGTGGTGGCCGACCGCGGGGGCAATGTCTATGGCCTAGACCCTGCTAGCGGCCAGGCCCGCTGGGGCCCCCAGGCCCTGGGGGGGAAGGTGCTGGCCGACCTCCTCCTTTTGGGGGGTGAGGTGCTGGTGCTAACACAGGAGGGGCGCCTCTTCGTCCTGGACCCGGCCACGGGCCAGGCCCAGGGGGTGGACATAGGGCCATGAGCAGCAGAACCCCTTCCCCCCAGGTGATGGGCCACCCTGGCCGTCGGGAGCGAATGCCGCTGTTGGTCTTGAGCATGTTGGCGGCAGCCCTGGTGATGGTGGCGTCCACTGGCCGCAACCCATGGGACGCCCTCTTCGTAGACCCCATGATCAACGTGCTCCTGTTGTTCAATAATGTCCTGTTGGGCCACTTCGGCGCGGCTATCATCGTCTTCACCCTGTTTATGAGGGCCGTTACCCTGCCCCTTACCATCAGGCAGTTCCAGTCCACCAAAGCCCTGACGGCCATCCAGCCCCGCCTGCAGGAGATCCAGAAGAAGTACAAGGACCCCAGGCGGCGTCAGGAGGAGACCCTCAAGCTATATCGGCAAGCTGGGGTCAACCCTCTGGGCTGCCTCTTGCCCATGTTGGTGCAGTTCCCAGTGTGGATCGCGCTGTACCGGGCCCTCATCATCATGGTGGGGGGGACGCCCGATGGGATGTTGAGCCTGGCCCACCGCATCTATCCCTGGCCTTATCTGTATGAGGCGGTGCCCCTGCAGCAGGAGTTCCTGTGGCTCCACCTAGGACGTCCCGATGCCACCTTCGTCCTGCCCATCTTGGTAGGGATCACCACCTATATCCAGCAGAAGGTGAGCACGGCGCCGGCGGCCACCCGCGAGCAACAGCAGATGAATCAGACCCTCAACTGGATGATGCCCCTCATGTTTGTCTGGATCACCATGGCCGTCCCCAGCGGCCTGGGCTTATATTGGGTGGTGAGCAATGTGGCCTCTGTGTTCATCAGCTATTTCGTCTATGGCGCCCGCGGGGTAGACTGGCGGAGGGTCTTCTTACCGCTGCCCCAGCCAGCGGCGCCGGCCAAATCCAAGACCAGCAAGAGGGAGGGCCATGACAAAGGAAGGCGTGGAGGCAACAGGTAGGACCCTGGAGGAAGCCATCGACAACGCCCTGGCCCAGCTCGGGCTGAGCCGTGACCAGGTTCACATCGAGGTGATAAGCCCGGGGCGTCCAGGCATCCTGGGCATCGGGGCGGAGGAGGCACGGGTGAGGGTGGTGCCCCTTGAGGCCTATACGCCGCCGGGGGAGGAGGGCCCTGAGGAGGGGGTGGTGGTGAAGGACCCCACCGCCCCGGAGGTGGCCAAGGCCGTGGAGTACTTGCAGGAGATCTTGCGCTTGCTGGGGCTGCGGGCACGGGTGAGCGTGCGGGCCCCCGAGACGGCCGCCGACGGCCGGGGTCGCGCCAGCGCAGTACTAGATGTCGTCGGCGATGAAGGGGAGGACCTCGGCATCCTCATCGGCCGTCGTGGCTCTACCTTGGCCGCCCTTCAGCACATCATCAACGTCATGATCAACCGCCAGTTCGGCACAAGGGTCATCGTCACGGTGGACGTGGAGGGCTATAAGCGCCGACGGGAGGAGTCCCTGCGCAACCTGGCCCTGCGGATGGCCGAAAAGGCCAAGCAGACGGGGCGGCCGGTGACCCTGGAGCCCATGCCCCCGGCCGAGAGGCGCATCGTCCACCTGGCCTTGGTGAATGACCCGGACGTGGTGACCTCCAGCATCGGCAACGGGGAGGCGCGCAAGGTCATCATCTCCCCCAGGCGTCGGCCTCGCCCCTCCAGCCGCTCGTAGGATGCCCCGCTTCCTGGTGGTGGGGCACCTGGTGCAAGACCTGATGCCCGGGGGGTGGCGCCTCGGGGGGACGGCGGCCTATGCCAGCCTGACCGCTGCCCGCTTGGGCCTGGAGGCCCTGGTGGTGACTTCGGCTTCCTTCG
Source organism: Dehalococcoidia bacterium (assembly GCA_032249735.1). GTDB lineage: Bacteria > Chloroflexota > Dehalococcoidia > SM23-28-2 > HRBIN24 > JAVVHA01. The sequence goes on from JAVVHA010000017.1 coordinate 7,903, forward strand.
TCCCCCAGGAGCTGGAGGGGGTCCAGATGCATGTGGTCCCGTCGCCCGTCACCACCCAGTTCCACAACATCTATGAGGGAGGCAGGAGGCGGCAGGTGGTGACGGCGCGGGCCCAACCCCTGGGCCTTCGCCACATCCCTCCTGCGTGGCGGGGAGCGGAGATCGTGCTCCTGGGGCCGGTGGTGGGGGAGGTGCCTGTGCGGCTGGCCGCCGCCTTCCCGAGGGCCTTGGTGGGTGCCTGCCTCCAGGGGTGGCTGCGCCACATCGGCCCTGGGGGAGAGGTGGGGCCGCGGCCGGCACAGCGCTGGCGGGGGATCCAACACTTGAGGCCTTGCCAGGCCCTCTTCATCTCCGATGAAGACATCTCCTCCCAGGAGGCGGGTCCTGTCCTGGAACGTTGGGCGCAACAGGTGCCCATTGTGGCCTATACCCGTGGGGAGAGGGGGGCGGAGGTGGCCTACAAAGGCATCTGGCGCCACATCGATGCCTTCCCAGCGGTGACGGTGGACCCCACGGGAGCAGGAGACGTCTTCGCTGCTGCCTTCTTGGTAGCCCTATGGGAGGGAGCCGATGCCTTTGAGGCCGCCAGGTTTGCCTCAGCGGCCGCCTCCCTAGTGGTGGAGCGGGAGGGGCTCTTGGGGGTGCCTTGGCGGGAGCAGGTGGCCTCCCGCCTACAGTCCTACCCCGACATCGTCTGCCGCTGAGGGGTGGCCGCCCTGGGCAGGTATTCCAGGCCCCGCGGCAGCTCCGTCACATTTATATCCTTTAGGCGGAAGCGGGCCCTCAGGTCCGTCAGCACCGCCTGGGGATGGAAGGGGCGGCAGGAGAATACATCCACCCACACCATGCCCCGGGCGGGGAAGGTGTGGACGGCGATATGGCTCTCGGCGATCATGACGAAGCCCGAGTAACCCCAGTCCTCAGGCACCGGGCCATTGTAGCGCACCACAGTCGGGGGATAGATGACGCTCATGCCCAGCAGAGAAGGGTAAAGCTCCAACATAGAGCGGACGACGGCCTCATCGGCCAGGAGCTCGGGGTCGCCACCATAGCCATCCACCACCAGGTGCATCTTCACCTCCTCCTAGCAGGGATGAAGGGCTCTGGGGGTATACCCAAGGGCCGTCCCATAGGTTAGCATGAGGCCTTCTGGGGGGCAATGCCTCAGGCTGCCATGTTCTGCTGCCACGGGGCCGCCAGCAGGAGGGCCTCCAGGGCCAGACGAGGGTTGACGTTGTCCTCCAAGTAGCTCAAGGTGCGGGATATGGCCTCCAAAAAGGGGGCCACCATGGCTGGGGGGACGCTAGAGGCCAGCGACTCTAGCTCATCCATCATGGTCACGTGGGAGACCAACTCCTGTGCCCCCGACTGCACTAACAGGACGTCCCGCCACCAACGTCGCCAGACCTCCAGCACCCAGGCCGGGCCCCAGGGGCCGGGCTCGGCGGCTATGGCCTGGGCCATCTCTAACCGCTGGCGCACTCCCAGCCGGGGTATGGAGGCAGCTCGATGCACCTCTTCCTGCCACCGCTGGGCCAGGGATGGGCCGGTGGCCAGGGCGATGGCCAGGCCAGGGCGGCCATGGGCTAGGCGCGCCAGGGCGTATGCTTCCGCCCGCGGGAGCCCCCGTTCCTCCAGGGCGGCGGCCAGTACGGCGGTGGGCACAGGGCACAGGGCCAGCCGATGGCAGCGAGAGCGGACTGTGGGCAACAGGCGCATCTCCCGCGCGGTGACCAGCACCAGGGTCACCTGATCTGGGGGCTCCTCCAACGTCTTCAGGAAGGCGTTCTGGGCCTCTAGGTTCATGGCATCGGCGGGGTCGACTATGGCCACCCGCATGCGCCCTTCGTAGGGCTTTAGATAGAGGGACCGCTCTAGCTCCCGCACCTGGGCTATTCGGATCTCCCTATGCCCACCTTCCACGCTCATCACCTGCACGTCGGGATGGATGCCCTGGGCGATGCGCCGACACTGGTGACAGTGGCCACAAGGCCGCTCCTTGGGGGGAGCAACGCAGTTGAGGGCCTGAGCCAGCCGCAGGGCCAGGGTCCCCTTGCCCACCTGGGGCGGCCCCACTATCAGAAATGCGTGGGGCAGGCGCCCCGCTGCCAGGTAGGCCTCGAGGGCTTGAAGGGGGCCATCATGGCCTATAAGGCCCCACCTGCCCATCATGGCCACACCTCGCACCGCAAAAGGTCATCATAGGTCTCGCGGCGACGCACCAGCCGTGCCTGGCCGTCCCGCACCATCACCACCGCCGGCCGAAGGGAGGCGTTGTAGTTGCTGGCCATGGCCAGGGCATAGGCCCCAGCGGCGGGCACCGCCAGGATGTCGCCAGGGCCCACCGCGGGCAGGGGGACATCCCACATGAGCACGTCTCCCGACTCGCAGAATTTGCCGGCCACGGTCACCGGGCCCGTGGGGGGGTCGAGGGGCCGGTTGGCCAGGAGGGCGCAATAGCGGGAGCCGTAAAGGGCGGGACGGATGTTGTCCCCCATGCCCCCGTCCACGGCCACATAGCGGCGGATGCCGGGGACGTCCTTCCAGGAGCCCACCGTGTAGAGGGCCACCCCCGCCCTGGCCACTATGGCCCGCCCTGGCTCCACCACCAGGCGGGGCAAGGGGAGATGGCGGCGGTGGCAGGCATCCTGGAGGGAGCCCACGATGGCCTGGGCATAGACGGCCACCGAAGGTGGCTCGTCCTCTGGGAGGTACCGCACGGCAAAGCCACCCCCCACGCCAAGCTCCCGCAGGGATAGGCCAGGAGTGCGGGCAGCGAACTCCACCACCACCTCCATCGCCTCTTGATAGGGCTCCACCTGGAAGATGGGGGACCCCAGGTGGAAGTGGAGCCCCACCAGGTCCAGGTAGGGGGAGGCAAGGGTGCGGGCCACCGCCTCCGCAGCTTGCCCGGTGACGATGGGGAAGCCGAACTTGCTATCTACGGTGCCGGTGGTGGTCTTGGCGTGGGTGTGAGGGTCGATGCCTGGTGACAGGCGGAGGAGGACAGGTTGGCGGCGCCCCATCTCTTGGGCCAGGCGGGACAAGAGCTCCAGCTCATAGAAGTTGTCCACCACCACCCTCCCCACCCCATACTCCAGGGCCTCCCGCAGCTCCTGGGGAGACTTGTTGTTGCCATGGAAATAGATCTTCTCCGGGGGGAAGCCCACGGCAGCCAGGAAGGCCAGCTCGCCCCCACTGACCACGTCGGCCCCTAGGCCTTCTTGGTTTACCAGGGAGGCCAGGGCCAGGCCGATGTAGGCCTTGCAGGCGTAGATGACCAAGGTGTCCTGATGCCTGGCCTGGAACTCACGCCGGAAGGTGCGGCACATCTCCCGCAGGGTCAGCTCATCGAACACGTATAGGGGGGTGCCGAAACGGCCCACTAGCTCCACCGTGTCGCAGCCACCGATGCTCAGATGGCCGGCGTCGTTCACCTGGGCCGTAAGGGGCAGAAGGGGGAGCAGGCGCTCCAACATGTCAGGCCAGTACGAATCGGGGCTCCGCCCCGGGCAAGCGGCGGACCTTGCCCTCTTGCTCCAACTTGTGCAGGTGGGCCTCCACCTGCCTGCGGGCCATAGGGATGATGCGCCGGTCCAGCTCGGGGTATATAGCTCCCAACAGGGCGTTCACCGTGTCTTTGCCCTGGGCCAGAAGCCCCAGCACTTGCCTCTCCCGCTCGTGGCGATGGTCAATGAGCTCCTGGATCTTATGGGCCACATCTCGCACTGGGGGGCCATGGCCAGGCAGGAGGAGGGAGGCCCCAAGGCCCTTAAGCCGCTCCAGGGAGCGGAGGTAGAGGGCCATATCGCCATAAGGGGGAGGGGAGACGGCCACCGTCCCCAGGCCCAACACGGTGTCGCCTGTGAAGAGCACCCCCTCCTCCCGCAGAAGCAGGCAAAGGGAGCCCATGGTGTGCCCTGGGGTGTGAACGGCCTCTAGAGCGAGGCCCCCTATCCGCACCACCTGCTCATCTTGCAAAGGGCCTGCGCCCTGGGCGGCCTGGGCGGCGTCGCGACGGAAGCGCAGAGCGCGCTCTCGCAGCTCCCCTGCCTCCTCTGGCACATCTACATCCTGGGGTATGTCGTCCTGCCAACGCCGCAAGAAGGTCACCTCCTGGGGGTGGAGGAGGACCTGGGCCCCCGTGGCCTCGGCCAGACGGTGGGCGCCGCTGGCGTGGTCGAAGTGGTGGTGGGTCAGGACGATGTACCTGAGACGTAGGCCCGGGAATCGCTCCAGGTAGGCAAGCCTCTGCCTCACCGAATCATCGTCGCTGAAGCCGCTATCGATGAGGGCTCCCTCATCGCCGTCCCACACCAGGTAGACATTGGGGGCCAGGGGGCCGGTGTAGAAGGCCGGGCGGGCGGGCAGGGAATAAACGTGGTCGCTCACTTGCTGAGGTTCCAAGTCCCGGTTCCTCCTTTCCTCACCAAGTGGGAATGATATCATAGGGCTTAGAGCGGGGGAAACGTCGTGCGGATCTTGGAGGATGGCGCCCTGCGGCTTTTTTGGCTGGGCCCTCTGGGCCCCTTCGCCAACAACGCCTTCGTGATAGCCGATGCCCACTCCCGTGAGGCCCTGGTGGTGGACATGCCCGCTGGCTCAGAGGAGGTGGTGAAGGCCATCCAGGGCCTAACGGTGCGGGGCATCCTCATCACCCACACCCATCACGACCACTGGCTGGGCTACGAGGTGGTCAAGGGGGCCACCGGCGCTCCTGTCTATTGCCATCCTGCCGAGGAACGCATGCCCAGGGAGAGGGTGGACCTGCCGCTGGAGGACGGCCAGGAGCTAGCAGTGGGCACCATCAAGGTGAGGGTCATCCATACCCCGGGGCACACCCCGGGCAGCTGCTGCTTCCTGGTGGGGCGCTACCTCATCTCCGGCGATACCCTCTTCCCTGGCGGGCCGGGCCGCACCGAGACGCCCCAGGACCTACGGCAGATCATCGCCTCCATCACCCAAAAGCTGTACGTGCTGCCCGACGAGACACTAGTGCTGCCAGGCCATGGCGATGCCACCACCATCGGCAAGTCCAAGGCCGAGTATGCCGTGTTCGCCTCTCGCCCCCACCCCTCCGACCTGTGTGGCGACGTGCTGTGGGAGTCGTCCTGAAATGGGCATCTTTACCGGCATCATAGAGGAGGTGGGGCAGGTACTGGAGGCCGAGAAGGGGCGTCTGCGCATCCAGGCCCACACGTGTCTGGAGGGGACACGGCTGGGCGACTCCATCGCTGTCAACGGCGTGGACCTAACGGTGGCCGAGATGGACTCCCGCTCCTTCACTTTCTGGGTCATGCCCGAGACCTACCGTCGCACCAACCTCTCGGACCTCTCCCCTGGCGACCTGGTGAACCTGGAGCGGGCCCTCACCCCCACCTCCCGCCTCTCGGGCCATCTGGTGCGAGGGGTGGTGGAGGCCACAGGGGTGCTCCTCTCCCTGCAGCCTGAGGAAGATGCCGTCATCGCCCGCTACGGGGCGCCGCCGGAGATCATGCGCTATGTGGTGGTCAAGGGCCCTATCGCTGTGGACGGCGTGAGCCTGACGGTCATCGACCGGGGCCGCGATTGGTTTGCCGTCTCCCTGGTGCGTTACACTCAGGAGCACACCAACTTGGTGAAACGGCGCCCAGGGCAGCGGGTCAACCTGGAGACGGACATCTTGGCCCGCTACCTGGAGCAGCTGCTGATGGAGAGGGGTGACCGCGGGGAGTGCCCGTAAGGCGTATAATCGGAACCGACGGAGGGTAAGGTGCAGAGAGATGCAGAGGTGTCCCCGGGCGGAGGTGATGAGGGGTTGGGCCTAGCAACGGTAGAGGAGGCCATCAGCGAGTATAAGGAAGGCCGGTTCGTCATCATCCTGGACGACGAGGAGCGGGAGAACGAGGGCGATCTAACCATCCCTGCCCAGTTTGTGACCCCTGAGCACATCGCCTTCATGCTGCAACATACCAGTGGCATCATCTGCGTGTCCATGACGGGGGAGAGGTTGGACCAGCTGGGCATCCCCATGATGGTCAGCAACAACACCTCCCGCCACGGCACGGCCTTCACGGTGTCCGTGGACGCCCGCTACGGTATCACCACCGGCGTCTCTGCCCACGACCGTGCGGAGACGGTGAGGGTGCTCATCGACCCCAAGACACGGCCCGATGACCTGGTCATGCCTGGGCACGTATACCCCCTGCGGGCGCGGGAGGGAGGGGTGCTGGTGCGGGCCGGACATACGGAGGCGGTGGTGGACCTGTGCCGCCTGGCCGGCCTCTACCCTGCTGGCGTCCTCAGCGAGCTGATGAACCGGGACGGCACCATGATGCGTTGGCCCCGCATCGCGCGCTTCGCCCGCCGCCACGGCATCAAGGTCATCACCATCAACCAGCTTATTCGCTACCGTATGCAGCGGGAACGGCTGGTGGAGAGGGTGGCGGAAGCCCGTCTTCCCACCCCCTACGGCGAGTTTCGCCTCATCGCCTATCGCTCTTCGGTGGATGCCAACGAACACGTGGCCCTGGTAATGGGGGAGATATCTCCCCATGAGCCGGTGCTGGTGCGGGTGCACAGCCAGTGCGTCACCGGGGACGTGTTCGGTAGCCTTCGGTGCGATTGCGGCCAGCAGGTGCAGTTGGCCCTGGAGCGCATCGCTCAGGAGGGCAAGGGGGTCTTCCTCTACATGCGCCAGGAAGGGAGAGGCATCGGCCTGTGCAACAAGGTGCGGGCCTATTCCCTGCAGGACAGCCACGGCCTGGACACGGTGGAGGCTAATCTCGCCCTGGGGTTCCCACCGGACCGGCGCGACTATGGCATAGGCATGCAGATCCTGGTGGACCTGGGGGTGCGCAAGATGCGTCTGCTCACCAACAACCCCAGCAAGCGGGCAGGGCTGGAGGGCTACGGGCTAGAGATCGTGGAGCGGGTTCCCATCGTGGCCCCTCCCAATCCCCATAACCGCCGCTACCTGGAGACTAAGCGCGATAAGCTGGGCCACCTCATCGACATCCCGTTGTGAGGAGGGGGCTGTGAGGGCCGTCTGGCGGGGGCGTTGCGATGGCCGGGGCCTCTCCTTCGCCGTGGCAGTGGCCCGCTTCAACGAGGAGGTGACCACCCGCCTGCTGGAGGGGGCCCTCCAAGCGTTTAAGGAACGCGGGGCGGAGACGGTGGACGTGGTCTGGGTGCCGGGTTCCCTGGAGCTGCCAGTGGCCGCCAAGTGGTTGGCAGCTAGCGGCCGCTATCACGCCATCGTGGCCTTGGGGTGTGTCATCCGACACGAGACCCGCCACTTCGACCTGGTCATAACAGGGGCCACCCATGGCTTAGTTCAAGTGGCGGTGGAGACGGGGGTGCCTGTGCTCCACGGGATCTTGGCCTGTTATACCAAAGAGCAGGCCCTGGACCGGGCCGGCGGCCCCAGGGGCAACAAAGGATATGAGGTAGCCCTTCAGGCCATGGAGATGGCCAGCCTTATGCGCTCCCTATCTGCTGCTACCCCCTCCTTGCCTCAGGAGGGTGGTTAGGCTAGCCTTTTCCTTGCGAGCCGTCCATGGAGCAGGAGAGGCATCAGCCCACATCCCATTACTACGTCTCGCAGCGGCTACGTCTCCATTACGTGCGCTGGGGCGATGGTCACCGCCCTCCCCTATTCCTTATCCACGGCAGCCTAGACCACTGTCGGAGCTGGGACCTGGTGGCCCAGGCCCTCATGGACCGCTACACCATCTATGCCCCCGACCTAAGGGGCCATGGCGATTCTGATTGGGCCATCGGCGGCACCTACAGCTTTCCCGAGTTCGTCCTGGACATCGCTGCCCTGGCGGACACCGTGGATCGCGACCCCATCGTCATCATCGGCCACTCCTTGGGAGGGGGCATAGCCCTACAGTATGCGGGGATCTTCCCCCAGCGGGTGGCCAAGGTGGTCTCCATCGAGGGGTGGGGACCGCCAGTCATCGATAACCCCCCAGCCCATGTGCGCATGCGTCAATGGATCGAGCAGATGAGGGAGCTGGAGCGGCGCCAGCCCCGGCGCTATCCTACCCTGGAGGACGCCGTGCGCCGCATGAAAGAGGCCAATCCCCACCTCACCGATGAGATGGCCCGCCACCTGACTATCCACGGGGTGCGACGCAACGAGGACGGCACCTACTCCTGGAAGTTCGACAACTACATGCGCCAGCGCTCACCCTACGGCTTCAACCTGGCCGATGCCCAGGACATCTGGGCCCAGATCACCGCACCCGTCCTCCTAGTCAAGGGGGCCGAGAGCTGGGCCCCCGACCCCGCCAAGGATGGCCGCACCAAGGTCATCCGCAACGCCCGTTCGGTCATCATCGAGGGGGCGGGCCACTGGGTCCATCACGACCAGCTCGAGCGCTTTTTGCAGGTGGTCAACGAATTCCTGGGGAGCTGAGGCCCTTCATCTACACTGTTGGCCACTCCAATCGTGGGTGGGAGGAGTTCCTGGCGGCCTTGCTAGCCCACGGGGTGGGCCATCTGGTGGACATACGACGGTGGCCCACCTCTCGCCGTCATCCTCACTTCTGCCGGGGGCATTTGTCCTGGGCCCTGCCGGCTGCGGGCATTGGCTATTGGCACCTGCCCGAGTTGGGAGGGCGTAGGGGCCCGGCCCATCCCCACTCCCTTAACACGGGCTGGACGAGCCCCGGCTTCCGCGCCTACGCTGACCACATGCTCACCTCCGAATTTCGGGCGGGGATGAGGGCCCTTCAGGCCTTGGCCCAGGCCCACCCCACGGCCATCATGTGCGCCGAGGCTACCTACCGCCGTTGCCACCGCATGCTGGTGGCCGATTATCTCGCCCTCCACGGCTGGGAGGTGCGACACATCCTGGACGCCCGCCGCTGGCAGCCCCACCGGCTCACCCCCTTCGCCCGGCGGGAGGGGGTGGACGTCCTATACCCGGCTCTTCTTCCAGGCTAGAGCTCCCGCTGCCCGTAGTAGGGTAGGGTGGTCTTGCCCTCCTGGGGAGCTTCTGTCTTGGGTGGTGCTGCTATCCCCATCATGGCCAGGGTGACGGGGGCGATGACCTCCCGGTCGATGAGGACGTTGACACAGGCCACCTGGCCGGTGGCCAAGGCCCTGTCCAGGGCGGGGCCTATCTCCTGGGGACGCTGCACCAACTCGGGATGGGCGCCGAACCCCGCCGCCGCCCGCTCATAGTGCACCAGCCCTAGCTCGGTGGCGATGGTGCGCCCCCTGAACATGATCTGCTGGCCATGACGGGACATGCCCCAGGCCCCATCGTTGAAGATGACGCAGACGAAGGAGAGGCCGTGCCGCACAGCCGACTCGAACTCGGCGAAGTTGAGGCCCACCGAGCCATCGCCGGTGACCAGGAAAACGCGGCTCTGAGGATGGGCCAGCTTGGCGGCCATGGCAAAGGGCAGCCCTACCCCCAGACAACCCAGGTACCCGTGGGAGAGGAAGCGCCCTGGCCGGCGCATGACGGCGGCGTCGGCCATCCATGCAGCCGCCTCCCCACCGTCGGCCACCACTACGTCGTCTGGGCCCAAGCGTTGCGCCAACTCGTGGGCCAGGCGGAAGGGGTGGATGGGTATGACGTCCTTCTCCAGGGCCTCGCGGAAGGCCTCGCGGCGGGCTTGACGGGCGCGATGGAGAACCTCCAGCCAACGGGTGCGCGAGGGCCATCGCCTCTTCCTGGCCTCGGCCACCAAGAGACGCAAGGTCTCCCGGCAGTCGGCCACCACCCCGATCTGGACGTCCCTCAGCCGGCCGATCTCCTCCCCCTCGATGTCCACCTGTGCCAGCCGTGCCTGGGGTGGGATAACCGAGGCCTGGCGGCCGCCGGTAAATAGGCCCAGCCTGGCCCCGAGGATGAGAACGGCATCGGCAGGGCCCGCCTCTTCCTGCACCTGGGATGAGGAGAAGATGGCGAAGTTGCCATATCCCAGAGGGGTGTCCTCAGGGACAGCGCCGCGGGCCTTGGCGTTCATGAAGACGGGCACCTGGGTGACCTCCGCCAGCTCCCGCAACAGCTCCGCCCCGCCCGAGAACCATACCCCTCCCCCAGCCATGATGACCGGGCGCTCCGCCTCCTGCAGCAGCTGAAGGATGGCCTCCACCGCCTCCGCCCGGGGCGCGGGAGGGTTCTGGGGACGTACCTGCTGCGGCCATATCACCTCTTCCTCCTCGGCGCGGGCGAAGAGGACGTCCACCGGCACCTCCAGGTATACGGGGCCGGGACGGCCCGTGATGGCGTGGCGGATGGCCATAGCCGTATATTCGGCGATGCGCTCCCGGTGGTAGACGCAGCGGGCCCATTTGGTGAAGGGGCGCACCATCTCTAGCTGGGGGAAGGCCTGTAGGGGTAAGGTATCCTCGTCCCGCAGGGGGCTGCGGCCCGCCAGCACCAGCATGGGCACGCAGTCCATGTAGGCGTTGGCGATGCCTGTGACGGCATCGGTGATGCCCGGCCCAGCCGTCACCAGGCAGACGGCCAGGCGGCCCGTGGTGCGGGCCCAGCCATCGGCCATGTGGGCAGCCGCCTGCTCATGACGGACATCGATGATGCGGAACCCGAGGCGGTCGCACGCCTCCAGGATGGGGTCGATGTGGCCCCCGTGGAGGGTGAACACCTCCTTTATCCCCTCCTGCTGCAGGACTCGGGCGATCATCTCGCCGCCGTGGATCTTGGCCATGCCTTCACCTCCTCACGATGGTGGCGACATAAGGTTGGGCCGCAGGGTGCCAGGTTGTCAACTGGCCCTTTCTTTCGCCTAGAGGGAGAGGTGGCCTAAAATGCTAAGGTGAGATGTTCGAGGCCCTGACCGAGAGGCTGCACAAGGTCTTCCAGGGCCTGGCCCGCCGGGGCGTCGTCGGCGAGAGGGATCTGGAAGAGGCCCTTAAGGAGGTCCGCTTGGCCCTCCTGGAGGCCGATGTCCATGTTCAAGTGGTGCGCCAGTTCTTGGAGCGGGTGCGGGAGAGGGCGCAAGGGGCCCAGGTCCACCGCTCTCTCACCCCCGTGCAGCAGGTGATCGATATCGTCCACCAGGAGCTGACGTCCCTTCTGGGGGGAGGCCATGTGGGCCTCATCCTAGCGCCTTCACCTCCCACGGTGGTCATGCTGGTGGGGCTCAAAGGTGGAGGGAAGACGACCACCTGCGCCAAGCTGGCCCTCATGCTGCGCCGTCAGGGGCATAGGCCCCTTATGGTGGCCGCCGACCCCTTCCGCATGGCTGCCGCCGAGCAGCTACAGTCCCTCGGGCGGCAGTTGCAGGTGCCGGTGCTGGTAGGGCAAGGGGGGCCGCAAGAGGTTGCCCAGGCCCTTCACCAAGAGGCCCGGCGCCTGGGCGCTACCGTGGCCCTAGTGGACACCTTCGGCTGCCTGGCCCTGGACGGCCAGGAGCTGGAGGGCCTCACGGCCCTGCGGCAGGCCCTGCGCCCCCAGGAGATCATCCTGGTGGCCGATGCCATGACGGGTCAGGAGGCGGTGCGGGCGGCCCAGACCTTCCATGAGGCCCTGGGCCTCACTGGCGTGGTCCTCACCAAGGCCGATGGCGATGCCCGCGGTGGCGCTGCCCTCTCCATCCGGGCCGTCACTGGCGTGCCCATCAAGTGGGTGGGCACAGGCGAGAAGCCTAACGCCTTGGAGCCCTTCCACCCCGACCGCTTCGCCAGCCGCATCCTGGGCATGGGTGACATCCTCACCCTCATCGAGAAGGCCAAGGAGGAGGTCAGCCGACAGGAGGCGGAGGCCCTGGCGCAGCGGGCCCGCCGCGGCGAGATCACCCTGGAGGACCTGTTGGCCCAGCTCCAGAAGCTTCAGCGCATGGGGCCCATATCGCAGCTCCTGGGCCTCCTGCCGGGCGCTGCCTCCCTGCCTGCTCAGTCCCTGGACGCCGCCCTGGGCGAGCGTTACCTGAAGCGGGCAGAGGCCATCATCCTCTCCATGACCCCTGAAGAAAGGCGGCGCCCGGAGATCATCGACGGCAGCCGCAAGCGACGCATCGCCCGCGGCTCGGGCACCAGCCCGGCAGAGGTGAACCAATTGCTGGACCAATACTGGCAGATGCGCCGGCTGCTACAGCACCTCTCCAAGACCCAGGGTCGTCAGCCCATGGGCCGCTGGCGCATACGTTAAGGAGGTGTGAGCCTTGTTGAGGATCCGTTTGGCAAGACACGGGCGGCGCAACCGCCCCTTCTACCGCATCGTGGTGGCCGACGCCCGCGCCCCTAGGGACGGCAAGTTCGTGGACGTGGTGGGCTGGTACGATCCCCTGCCCGAGCCAGCCCAAATCCATGTGGAGGAGGAGCGGGCCATCCATTGGCTTCGTCAGGGCGCCCAGCCCACGGAGGCGGTGGCCAAGCTCTTCACCAAGTTGGGCATCATGGAGAAGGCGGGCAAGGAGCCCTTCGTCTATACCAAGCACCTCGCCCGCATCGCGGCGGCCAAGACCCGCACCCCTGGCACGGAGGATTAGGACATGAAGGAGTTGGTGGAGCTAGTGGCCAAGGCCATCGTCGACCACCCCGACCAGGTGGAGGTGACCCAGGAGGACCTGGGCGACCAGGTAGTCCTCCGCTTGCGGGTGGCGGAGGAGGACATGGGCAGGATCATCGGCAAGCAGGGACGCATCGCCAATGCCTTGCGCACCCTGCTGCGGGTGGCTGCTGCCCGTCAGGGCACCAAGGCCGTACTCGAGATCGGCTAGTAGTGATAGCTAGTAGTGATAGGGAGATGGACGACATGGGGCCCCGGGATGTGCGCCCGGGCTTTGTGGTTGTTGGGGTGGTGGTGCGCCCTTTCGGCATCCGAGGTGAGGTGCTGGTGGACATCCTCACCCACGACCTTTCCCATCTCTCCCCTGGCCGGACGGTTTATGTGGGGGGCGAGCCCCGTGTCATCGAGGGGTGCCGCTTCCACCGGGGACGGGCCATCATCCGCTTGGCCGGCATAGAGGGCCGCCATCAGGCGGAGGGTCTCCGCTCCTTCTACCTGGAGGTTCCCGAGGGGGAGCTGGCCCCCCTGGAGGAGGGGGAGTATTACTACTACCAGCTGGTGGGGCTGGAGGTGTGCACCACATCTGGCACCAAGTTGGGCCATGTGGTGGAGGTCATGGCCACCGGTGGCGACCACCAGGTCCTGGTGGTGCGGGGGCCAAGAGGAGAGGTGCTGGTGCCAGCGGTGGACGAGTTCGTGCGCGAGGTGGACCTCCAAAGGGGCCTGTTGGTGGTGGAGGAGGTGCCAGGCCTCCTCACATAAACCCTCACCTTTGCGCGACGGCGACCGTCAGGTCACCAGCTCTATCTGGCTGAGAAGCTGCTCGTTGGACTTGGTGCGACGTAGCTGCTCCAACACGCGCTCGGTGACCTTCAGGGCAGCGTCTTGAGCATAGGGCTGCTCCACAGCGAAGTCCTCGGCCATGCGAGCCAGGGCGCGGCGAAAGAGGGCCAGGCGCTGCGCCGTCTTTTCGTCCAGCATCATCTCCTCCCGCCGCGTGCCGCTCTTGAAGATGTCCACGGCGGGGAAGATGCGCTTCTCGGCTAGGCGGCGGTCCAGCCATAGCTCCCAGTTGCCCGTCCCCTTGAACTCCTCGAAGATGACCTCGTCCATGCGGGAGCCGGTATCGATGAGGCAAGTGGCGATGATGGTGAGGGAGCCTCCTTCCTCGGTGTTGCGGGCGGTGCCGAAGAGCCGCTTGGGGGGGTGAAGGGCCACGGGGTCGATACCCCCCGAGAGGGTGCGGCCGCTGGGGGGTAGGGAGAGGTTGTAGGCCCTGGTCAGACGGGTGATGCCGTCCAGCAGCACCATAATGTGCTTGCCCATCTCCACCAGCCGTTTGGCCCGCTCGATGGCCAGCTCGGCCACCCGCGTCTGCACCTCCTCGGGGTCATCGAAGGTGGCGGCGATGACCTCGGCCCCGTCCTGCTCCACCGAGCGGCGCCAATCGGTCACCTCCTCCGGCCGTTCCCCTATCAGTAGGATCATCACCTGGATGTCGTCATAGCGATTGAGGACGGCACGGGCGATGTGCTTAAGGAGCATGGTCTTTCCCCCCTTAGGGGGCGAGACCACCAGCCCTCGCTGCCCTCGTCCCAGGGGGGCTACCAAGTCGATGAGGCGGGTGGTGGGGTTGGGGTCCCCAGCCTCCAGCTGCAGGAACTTGGTGGGGAAGGTGGGGATGAGCTGTTCGAACACTGGGCGGCCCTTGGCCACCTCCGGGTCCAGGCCGTTGATGGCCTCCACCCGCAGTAGCCCGTAATACTTCTCCGTCTCCTTGGGGGGCCGCACCTGGCCCATGACGTAGTCGCCGGTGCGCAGGCCGAAGCGGCGGATCTGGGACTGGGACACGTAGACATCGCTGGGGCTGGGCTTGTAGCCGCTGGTGCGCAAAAACCCGTACCCCTCGCCGGTGATCTCCAGGATGCCGCCGGCGAAGTAGTTGCCCTCCCGCTCGGCCCTGGCCTGCAGGATACGGAGGATGAGCTCCTGCTTGCGTAAGGAGGATAGGCCAGTAAGGCCCAGGGAGCGGGCCTCCTCCAGGAGCTCTTCGCGCGTCTTGGCCTCTAGCTCGGCAATGCTCATGGACCCCGTCTACCTCGAGGGGGAGCCCCGTTGCGCTGAGGGGGGCATTTCCCAGTGTAAGGCGGGCTGTCGCCCCTGACAAGGCCTTCCTTGACACCGCCCCGCCAGGCTGATAAAGTTTAAGTTGGTTAGCACTCTCAGTCCAAGAGTGCTAACTAGGGTGATAAGGTGCTCACAGCTCGGCGGGCAGCCATCTTGCGGTACGTGGTGGATGAGTATGTGGACTCTGGGCAGCCGGTGGCCTCACGCACTGTGGCCCAGAAGTACCGGCTGCCCATCTCGCCGGCCACTATCCGCAACGAGATGATGCGGCTGGAGGAGGAGGGGTACCTTCATCAGCCCCACACTTCCGCTGGGCGGGTCCCCTCCGACAAGGGTTACCGGTACTACGTGGAGTGGCTGATGCGGGAGGAGACGCCGCCAGAGGCTGTTCGCCAGCGGATCCGGGAGGAGATGTGGCAAGCGGCCAGGCGGCTGGAGGAGTGGGCACGGGTGGCGGCTGCCGCCTTAGCGGCCTACGTGCACGGTATGGCCCTGGTGACCATGCCTCATGGCCCCCCTGCCCGCCTGCGCTGGCTGGAGGTGGTGAAGCTCCACGACCCCCTGGTGCTGGTGGTGGTGGTGCTCTATCAGGCCCGGGTGCGAGAGAAGGTCCTCCCCCTGGGGGAGGTGGGGCAGGAAGACCTCTCGGACGCTGCCCACCGTCTCAGCTATCGCTTCGCGGGCATGGCTGCGCACCAACTGCGGCGGGTCATCCCATATCTCTCGGCACAGGAGAGGGAGATTATGAATGCTGCTGCCTCCCTTCTGGAGGAGGAGGACGCCGCCGCCCATCGTCCAGCGGCCCTGGAGGGGATCAAGGAGCTTTTGGGCTATCCGGAGTTTGCCGACCGCCGCCAGGTGTTGGCCATCCTCGACTATCTGGAGGGGGAGGGCATAAGCCGCCTCCTCCCCTACCCCCTGCCTCCTCAGGGGGGCGTGAGGGTGGTCATCGGCAGCGAGCACCCGGAGGAGCCCCTTCGCCACCTGAGCATGGTGGTGGCCTCCTATCCCGCCCCCGGAGGGGGCCAAGGGGGGGTGGCGGTGGTGGGGCCCACCCGCTTCCGCTACGGCCGGGCCGTGGGCATGGTGCGCTACCTCGCCTCCCTTATGGAGCAGATCACCCAGGCTTGGTGGGGAGGGTAGAGAGCATGGCTGAGGACCAGGAGGCCGTGACCCAGGAGTCCTTGGAGGACCTCAAGTCCCAACTGGACCAGGCCCGGGCAGAGGCTGAGCGCTACCTCAACAACTGGCGTCGGGCGGAGGCCGACTTTGCCAATTACAAAAAGCGCGTAGAGCAGGAGAGGGAGGAGGTTAGGCGGTTTGCCAACGCCTCCCTCATTATCAACATCCTACCCGTGCTGGACGACTTGGAGCGGGCCCTTTCCTCCTTGGACGCCCGCCTGGCAGGCCTCACCTGGTTCGACGGCATAAGGCTCATCTACCGCAAGCTGCAGAAGGTGCTGGAGCAGGCTGGCGTCCAGGAGATCCCCGCCGAGGGCTATCCCTTTGATCCTCGCGTGCATGAGGCCATACACTATGCCGAAGGGGAGGATGGAAAGGTCGTGGCTGTGGTCCAGAAGGGATACAAGCTGCACGAGCGCGTCCTGCGTCCCGCCCTGGTCATCGTGGGCAAGGCCGTCCCGAAGCCCCAGGGCCCAGACGAGGGCGAAGGCCAGGGCCAAGGATAAAGGGAGGTGAAAGGGATGGGCAGGGCTGTAGGCATCGACTTGGGTACCACCAACTCCTGTGTGGCGGTCATGGAAGGGGGCGAGCCCAAGGTCATCCCCAACGCCGAGGGCGAGCGCATCACCCCTTCCGTGGTGGCCGTCTCCAACACCGGTGAGCGGCTGGTGGGTCGCCCCGCCAAGCGGCAGGCCATCGTTAACCCCGAGAACACCATCTTCTCCGTCAAGCGCCTCATGGGGCGTAAGTTCGACGACCCGGAGGTGCAGCGGGCCCTCAAGATCCTGCCCTACAAGGTGGACGCCGCCCCCAACGGCGATGCCCGCGTGTGGATGGGGGGCCGCTCCTACGCTCCCCCCGAGATATCGGCCATGATCCTGCAGAAGCTGAAGATGGACGCCGAGGCCTACCTGGGGGAGCCGGTCACAGAGGCGGTCATCACCGTCCCCGCCTACTTCAACGATGCCCAGCGCCAGGCCACCAAGGCGGCTGGGGAGATCGCCGGCCTCAACGTGCTGCGCATCATCAACGAGCCCACGGCGGCTGCCCTGGCCTATGGCCTGGACAAGGAGGGAGAGAAGACCATCGCCGTCTTCGACCTGGGCGGGGGCACCTTCGATATCTCCATTTTGGAGATCGGCGAGGGCACCTTCCAGGTGAAGGCCACCGCCGGCGACACCTTCCTGGGGGGCGATGACTTCGACAACCGCATCATCGAGTGGCTGGTCCAGGAGTTCTTGAGAGAGACGGGCATCGACCTGCGGCAGGACCGGGTGGCCATGCAGCGGCTCAAGGAGGCGGCGGAGAAGGCTAAGATCGAGCTCTCCTCCCTCCAGCAGACGGAGATCAACCTCCCCTTCATAGCCGCTGATGCTTCCGGGCCCAAGCACCTCATCCGTACCCTCACCAGGGCCAAGCTGGAGCAGATGGTCCACGACCTGGTGGAGCGCACCCTGGGCCCCTGCCGCCAAGCCTTGGCCGACGCTGGCCTCCGCCCTGAGCAGATCGATGAGGTCATCCTGGTGGGGGGCATGACCAGGATGCCCCTGGTCATCGATACGGTGCGCAAGTTCTTCGGCAAGGAGCCCCACCGGGGTGTCAACCCCGACGAGGTGGTGGCCATCGGCGCCGCCATCCAGGCCGGCGTCCTCAAGGGGGAGGTGCGGGAGGTCCTCCTCCTGGATGTCACCCCCCTCAGCCTGGGCATCGAGACCCTGGGGGGCCTTATGACGGTCATCATCCCCCGCAACACCACTATCCCCACCTCCAAGAGCCAGATCTTCACCACCGCTGCTGATAACCAGACCAGCGTGGAGATCCACGTGTTGCAGGGGGAGAGGCCCCTGGCCCGGGATAACAAGTCCCTGGGCCGCTTCATCCTGGACGGCATCATCCCCGCTCCCCGAGGAGTGCCCCAGATCGAGGTCACCTTCGATATCGACGCCAACGGTATCCTGCACGTCTCGGCCCGCGACAAGGCCACCGGCCGGGAGCAGAAGATGATCATCCAGCCCTCCACCGGCCTCACCAAAGAGGAGATCGAGCGGATGAAGCGGGAGGCGGAGCTATACGCTGAGGAGGACCGGCGGCGGCGGGAGGAGATCGAGCTGCGCAACCAGGCCGACAACCTGGCCTACACCGCTGAGAAGACCTTGCGCGAGGTGGGGGAGAAGATCCCCGCCGCCATCCGCTCAGAGGTGGAGGAGAAGGTGCAGCGGGTGCGCGAGGCCCTGGCTGGCCAGGACATCACCGCCGTGCGCCGGGCCATGGACGACCTCTCCTACTCGCTACAAAGGGCAGGGGCGGCTGTCTACGGCGCCCAGGCCGGCGTGGGGGGCGAGGGCCAGCAGCCTCCGGGCGGGCCTGAGAGTGGGGCAGTAGAAGGCGAGTTCCGCGAGATCTAGGCCAGAAGCCCAGGGAGGGGCCCAGATAAGGGGCCCCTCCTTCTTTCGCATCCCATGGCCTGTTAGGATCGGAGGAGAAAGCCCTCTGGCAGGGAGGATGGCCCATGACCACTGTAGCCCGACGTTGGTGGCGAGCTATCTACGCTGTTCCGCAGGTGGACCTGCGGCGTGTTGACCCTGTTACCCGCTGGCTAGTCCTCTCGCGTGCGGCGGTGGTGGTGATGACGGCCACCTCAGGAGCGTTGGGGGGCCTTCTAGCTGCCCTGGAGGGGCAGTTCGATGCCCTGCGCTTCTCTTTGGCCATGGCGGGGCTGCTGTTGGCTCATATGGGCTCCAACTTGTTCAACGATCTGGTCGATTACCTGCGGGGCACCGATCGGCCTGGTTCGCCGCGGGCCAGGTACGGGCCTCATGGGCTAGCCCACCAGGCGGTGTCTCTGCCCCGGTTTGCAGCGGCCACAGCCCTCGTCCTGGCGGGGGCGGCCGCCGCTGGGTTCGCCTTGGTGGCCCTTAGCGGGGTCTGGGTGGTGGCCTTTGCCTTGGGCGGGGCCTTGGTGCTCCTGGGCTATCCCTTCCTAAAGTCTGTGGGATTAGGAGAGCCCGCGGTGCTGGTGGTGTGGGGCCCCCTAATGGTGGGAGGAACCTATTACGCCGTAGCCAGAGAGGTACCTGCATGGGTATGGGTGGCCTCCATCCCCTATGGCCTGGCGGTGGCTGCCGTCCTCATGGGTAAGCACATCGACAAGCTGGAGTTCGACCGTCAGGAGGGGAACTGGACCCTGCCCGTCCTGTTGGGTGAGTCTCGGGCACGGCGGCTGACGCAGGCCCTGATGGTGGGCTCCCATGTGCTGACGGTGGTGGTGGCCATCTGGCAGGGGTTGTGGGGAATGCTCCTGGCCCTTGCGGCCCTTCCCACCCTGCGACGGGTCCTGCCCGCCTTCGACCATCCCAAGCCTCCAGACCCGCCCCGCCCCATCCCAGGGTGGCCTCTTTGGTTCGTCAATTTCGCCTTCTTCCACACCCGTCAGGTGGGGGTGTATATGGTGCTGGGGTTGGCCCTCCACTGGGCGGTGGCTGCTGTGGTGGAGGCCTTCTAGGCAAGGGTTGAGACCTGGAGGCAAGGGTCTAAAATAAGATGCGGGCGCCCCAGTAGCTCAGCTGGAAGAGCGGCGGCGTCCTAAGCCGCGGGCCGGGGGTTCGAGTCCCTCCTGGGGCGCCAGAACCTCTCCTGTCGCTCCCTCTCGCCTTCGGTGGTACAATCCTTAGCAGGGGCCCCCGTAGCTCAACGGGAAGAGCGGCGGCCTTCTAAGCCGCGGGTTGCGGGTTCGAGTCCTGCCGGGGGCGCCACCGTCCCCTTGGCTCTTCGCTCGGCCTGTCCTTATCCCTCACGGCCCACCATATGCCCTAGCCACTGGCAGATAGTCCATGCGCCCTACAAAGATGCCGCCACTCGGCCAGCGCTGGCGCCAGGGCTGCGATGGGGCCGACGGCTAGGGAGACGACAGAGGTGTCGGGCCACGGCCTGAAGACTTGCCATGTCGTGGCCAGGTAGGAAGTCATCCACAAAGGGAAGGGCGGCCTGCATCCCCCTAGTAAGGGGTTGATACCCTGGCACCCCCAACAGAGGGTTGAGCCAGATAAGGCGGTGACACCGCTTCTGCAGCCGCTCCATCTCCTGGGCTAGCAGCTCTGGCTCCCCCTGGTCCCAGCCATCGCTGATGACGATCACCACCGCTCCCCTCCCTAAGACACGCCTGCCCCATAGGCGGTGGAACTGACGTAGACAGGCCCCGATGCGCGTCCCCCCGGCCCAATCGGTGACCCATCGTGCTACCTGCTCCAGGGCCAGGTCCGGCGAGGGGAGGCGCAGACAGGTGGTGATGCGCGTCAGCCGGCTCCCAAATAAGAAGGCCTCCACCGGCTTTGGCCATGTCTGGGCCAAGGCATAGATGAACAGGAGAACGGTGCGAGTGTATATCTCCATGGAGCCTGAGATATCTGCTAGCACCACCAGGGGCCGGGGGCGGCGAGCCCGCTCTCGCCAGGCCAAGCCCACCAGCTCTCCGCCGTGCCGTAGGCTTTGGCGTAGCGTTCGGCGCAGGTCCGGATGGCGCCGCCTCCGTGACCGCCGGAGGCGGTACGTACGGCGCATGGAGAGGGAGTGGCGCAGGGCCATGAGTAGCTGCCTCAAGACCTGCCCCTCCTCAGGTGTGCACCCCTCCCAACGCCTTCGCCTCATCACCTCCAGGGGACTGTAGGAGAAGAGGCGCGAGACGACTTCTCTCCTCCCCTCCTCGCCATCAGTGGAGGGGAGCAGGGTGTGCATATCCCCGACCCAAGAAAACCACGGCCGGGGCAGACGCCAGGCCTGAGGCTCATCTGGAGGCAGGCCTCCCTGCTCAGCCCTGAAGAAGCGGTCGAAGAGTTGGTCGAAGAGGGCCAGGTCCTGCTGGCGGCACACCAGGGTGCAGCGGGCGGCGTGGCGTAGGTTCTCCCTATCCAGGGACGGCAAGCAGAGGAGGGCCTCTACCAAGGTCGTCACCTGCTGGGTGGTGACCAAAGCCCCTGCCTGCCTGAGCGTCCTGGCGAAGAGGAGCAGATGGGCAATGAGGCTCACGGATCGCTCTTCCCTGCCTCCGGGCGGGCCAGGGCCTTGGCCAAGAGCCCTCGTGCCAGCTCCTCCCTGACCCGCTTCAGGTCGTCATGGTACTTGACCAGGGCGCCCAGGGTCTCTTCCACTGTGCTCTCGTCCAGGCGGTGGCGCTCCAGGGCCAGGAGGGCGGCAGCCCAGTCCAACGTCTCGGCCACCCCAGGCGCCTTGTAAAGGTCCAAGGAGCGCACCTCCTGAGCAAAGGCCACCACCTGCCGCCTCAGCTCCTCCGGAGCGTGAGGGAGGCGGGCCCGCACGATGGCCAGCTCCTTCTCGAACGATGGGTAATCGATCCAGTAGTAAAGGCAGCGCCGCTTGAGGGCATCGTGGACCTCCCTTGTGCGGTTAGAGGTGATGACCACCACTGGCGGAGTCTGGGCGCGCAGGGTGCCCAGTTCGGGCACCGTCACCTGCCAGTCGCTCAAGAACTCCAGGAGGAAGGCCTCGAACTCCTCGTCCGCCCGGTCCAGCTCATCGATGAGGAGGACGGGGGCGCGGCCATCCTTGGACTCCAAGGCCTGTAGGAGGGGACGGCGTAAGAGGAACTCCGGGCTGAAGATGTGACGGCGCAGACGTTCCTTCTCCCTCTCCCCCGCGGCCTCCATAAGCCTTATCTCCAGTAGCTGACGGGTGTAGTCCCATTCGTAGACAGCGCTCTGCAGGTCCAACCCCTCATAGCACTGAAGGCGTATAAGTGGCGCCTCCAAGGCGCGGGAGAGGGCCAGGGCTACCTCCGTCTTCCCTACCCCGGGCTGGCCCTCCAAGAACAGGGGGCGCTGCAGGCGCAGGGCCAGGAAGATGGCCACCGCAAGCCCCGGCTCGGCGATGTAGCTCACCCTCTCCAGGGCCTCGGCAGCCTGCTGGGGCGAAAGGAACTCCCTCTCCACCATCCCTTAAAGCCATTATCCCACAAGGGGTCAGCGGCTGGCGCGCTCCCATGCCCTAAGGATGGCACGGCGGGCCAGCACCGCGCATAGATGGGCGCGGTAGCGGGCGGAAGCGAAGGGGTCCTCCCCCATGCGGTCGGGGCTGAAGGCCCCCTCCACAGCGGCGGTCACCGTCTGCGACGTCACCACCTTGCCTTGCAGGGCCTCTTCCACGGCCGTGGCCCGGAAGGGGGCATCGGCGGCCCCCGTGATCCCTACCAGCACCTGGCGGGCCACCCCGCCCTCGACCTGTACCACCGCTGCCACCCCCACCACGGCATAGCCGGAGGCGGGGTGGGGGAACTTCTCATAGGCCCAGCCCCACCCCGGGCCCAGCTCCCGCACCTCGATGCCAGTGATGAGCTCCCCTGGCATCAGGGAGGTGGTGAACATGCCCTGGAAGAACTCATGAGCGGGGATGGTCCTCTCGCCGTTAGCGCCTACGGCGCGGATGGTCGCCTCCAGGGCCAGGATGGCTGCCGGATAATCAGCTGCTGGGTCGGCGTGGGCCAGAGACCCGCCAATGGTACCCCGATTGCGCACCGCTGGGTCGGCGATGACGTGCGCCACCTCCGCCAGGAGGGGAGGCCCTGAGAACTCTATCTCGCGGTGGGTGGTCATGGCGCCTATGCGCCACCATCCGCCCTCACGGCTCATCCCCCTGAGGTCTTGAAGGCGGCCCAGGTCCACCAGGGCGGCGGGAGCCATCAGGCGCAGCTTCATGGCCGGTATCAGCGATTGGCCGCCAGCTAACGGGCGGGCCTCGGGCTCCTGCTGGAGGATGGAGAGGGCCTCCTGTAAGGTGGCGGGACGGTAGTAACGGAAACTGGCGGGATACATGGCCTCACCTCCTGGCCTCGCTAATGGCTTGCCACACCCTCTCAGGGGTGAGGGGTATATCTATGTGCTTAATGCCCAGGGGGGAGAGGGCGTCCACCACGGCGTTGACCACCGCTGGGGTGGCAGCGATGGTTCCCGCCTCCCCGATCCCCTTCACCCCCAGGGGGTTGTGAGGGGATGGGGTGACGGTGTGATCCGTCTCGTAAAGGGGGAGAAGGGAGGCCCTGGGCATGGCGTACTGCATGTAGGAGGCGGCGATGGGTTGGGCCTGCTGGTCGTAGCGGGCCCACTCCCAGAGGGCCTGCCCCACGCCGTGGGCGATGCCGCCATGTACCTGCCCCTCGAAGATGAGGGGGTTGATGATGACCCCCGCATCGTCCACTGCTATGTAGCGGAGGAGCTTCACCTGGCCTGTCTCGGCGTCCACCTCCACCACAGCCACGTGGGTCCCGAAGGGGAAGGTGAAGTTCTGAGGGTCGTAGAAGGCGGTGGCCTCCAGGCCGGGCTCCATCCCTGGCGGCAGGTTGTGGGCCAGATAGGCCTGCAGGGCCACCTCGGCCAGGCCCAGGGACCTGCCGGGAACGCCCCGCACCACGAACCTGCCCTCTTGCAGCTCCACGTCGGCCTCTGCCGCCTCCAAGAGGTGGGCAGCTATCTTCCTAGCCTTCTCCTTAACCTTCCCTAGGGCCATCACCAGGGCGCTGCCCCCCACCGCTGCGCTGCGGCTCCCATAGGTGCCCATGCCAAAGGGGATCTGTCCTGTATCGCCGTGGACCACCTCAACGTCTTCCAGAGAGACCCCTAGCTCGTCGGCTACGATCTGGGCGAAGGTGGTCTCATGGCCCTGGCCATGGGAGTGGCTGCCCGTGTATACCGTCACCTTGCCCGTGGGATGCATGCGCACCAGGGCGCTCTCCCACAGGCCAGCTTGGGCCCCCAGTTGGCCCACCACCTGTGAGGGGGCGATGCCGCACGCCTCGATGTAGCAGGAGAGCCCGATGCCCAACAGGCGACCCTGGCGGCGGGCCTCCTCCTGCTGGCGCCGCAGCTCCCGGTAATTGGCCACCTCTAGCGCCTTGGCCAAGGCCGCCTCATAGTTGCCGGAGTCGTATACCAAAGCCACCGGCGTCTGGTACGGGAAGGCGTTGCTGGGGATGAAGTTCTTGCGTCGGAACTCCGCCGGGTCCTCCCCTAGCTCGCGGGCCATGGTATCCATGAGCCTCTCCACCACATAGCAGGCCTCGGGCCTCCCCGCCCCCCGCACGGCGTCTACAGGCACCGTATGGGTATAAACGCCTGTGACGTGGCAGTAGATGTGGGGGATGGCATATTGGCCTGACAGGAGGGTGCCGTATAGATAGGTGGGGATGGCTGGGGCAAAGGTGGAGAGATAAGCGCCCATGTTGGCCACCGTCTCCACCCGCAGGCCGATGACCTTGTGGCCCTCGTCCACCGCCAGCTCGGCCACCGTGTAGTGGTCCCGCCCCTGGGCATCCGACACGAAGCTCTCGCTGCGCTTGGCCACCCACTTGACGGGCCTTCCCACCTTCTTGGCTGCCCAGGTGACGATGCATTCCTCGGCGTAGGTGAAGATCTTGCTGCCAAAGCCACCTCCCACGTCCGGGGCGATGACCCGCAGCTTGTGTTCAGGTATGCCCAGGACGAAGGCGGCCATCAGGAGGCGGTGCACATGGGGGTTCTGGGAAGTGACCCACAGGGTGTATTCGTCCCGCACCGGGTCATAGTGGGCCACGGCCCCCCGTGGCTCGATGGCGTTAGGGGCGATGCGCTGGTTGACCAGCTCCAGCCGCACCGTCCGGTGAGCGCGGGCGAAGGCCTCATCGGTGGCTACCTTATCGCCGATGGCCCAGCGGAAGCAGATGTTGTCGGGGATGTCGTCGTGCACGGCTGGGGCCCCGGGGCGCGTCGCTTCCCGGGCATCGGCCACCGCCGGCAACACTTCGTAGTCCACCACCACAGCTTCGGCGGCGTCCTCTGCCAGGTACCGGTCCTCGGCGATAACCACAGCCACTATGTCTCCCACGTGCCGCACCTTATCCCGGGCCATAGGGAAGTGAGGGGCGATCTTCATGTCTGGGAGGATCCAGCCACAGGGCAGGGAGCCTACTCCGTCCTGGGCCATGTCCTGGCCGGTGAACACGGCCACCACCCCAGGCATGTCCAGCGCCCGTGAAGCATCGATGTTCCGAATGCGGGCGTGGGGATAGGGACTGCGCACCATGGCCGCATGGAGCATGCCCGGAAGCTTCACATCGTCCACATATAGGCCGCGGCCGGTGAGGAAACGGGGGTCCTCCTTGCGCTTAATGGCCATACCTATATGGCGTTGGGCCATCCTTTCACCTCCCTCTAGCGGGCCCTCATCTTCTCAGCTGCGTACTGAATGGCCCGTACGATGTTGGCATATCCCGTGCAGCGACAGTAGTTGCCATCCAGGGCGTGAGCTATCTCCTCATGACTAGGGTTGGGGTTCCGCTGCAGAAGGTCGTAGGCAGCCATGATCATGCCAGGGGTGCAGAAGCCGCATTGTAAGCCGTGCCTCTCCCAGAAGGCCTCCTGCAGGGGATGGAGCTGCCCACCCTGGGCCAATCCTTCGATGGTGAGGATCTGGGAGTCATCGGCCTGCACCGCCAGCACAGTGCAGGACTTGATGGCCCGGCCGTCCATGATGACGGTGCAGGCCCCGCATTGGCTGGTGTCACATCCCACGTGGGTGCCGGTGAGACCTAGAGTCTCCCGCAGGTAGTGGACTAGGAGGAGGCGGGGCTCCACCTCATGCCGGTACTCCACCCCGTTGACCACCACGGTGATAGGGACCTTGTCAGCCATGGCCTTCCCTCCTTAAGGCTGCGTCTCCAGCTCCCGGGCCAGGTTGGCGAAGAACTGGCGGGCCAGGATTTGGCTCGCCCCATGCAGGACGCGGGCCCCGAGGGAGGCCAAAAGCCCCGTTAGGTGTACATCCCCGGTGTAGGATACCTTGGTGGTATCGCCATCTCCCTCCAGCTCAATGACCCCCTCGCCCTGCAGGCCGCCGGCGCGCCCCTGCCCCTGCATTTGCAGGCGCAGGCGACGCGGAGGCTCCCGCTGGCAGATCCGCAGCCGACCCTGAAAGGTGCCCTTTATGGGCCCGATGCTCACCTCTACCAGCCCCATGAACTCGTCTTCGCCCAGGGGCTCTAAGCTCTTGACGCCAAGTATGCACCGGGCCATGAGCTGGGGGTCGTTCAGGGCCCGCCACACCTGCTCTAGCGGCGCCGCGATGGTCTCCTCCCCACGCAGCTCCACGCCAGGCCCCCCTTTCCCAAGAATCGCCGACATTTTAGCCGCCGCCCTATGGGGCGTCAAGGCTGTCCTCTCTAGCCCCTTGGCCTGGATGCTGGTAGCCTCATGGTGGACGGGGGTAACCGTGCCAGGGCCAGATGTGAAGGTCCCGCCCATGGAGATCGGCGGTCGCCTCTTTCGGTGGGGCGAACGCACTTACATCATGGGTATCATCAACGCCACCCCTGACTCCTTCTCTGGAGACGGCGTGGGATACGATGTGGCTGCAGCCGTACGCCTGGCCCTACGCATGCGGGAGGAGGGGGCGGACATCATCGATGTGGGCGGAGAGTCCACCCGCCCGGGTTACACGCCGGTGTCGGTTGAGGAGGAGCTGCGAAGGGTCATCCCGGTGATAAAGGCCCTGCGCCGCGAGGTGGACATCCCCATTAGCATAGACACCACCAAGGCACGGGTGGCTGGGGAAGCCATAGAGGCGGGGGCCTGCCTGGTCAACGATACCTCAGGGCTCCTGGGCGACGGGGAGATGGCGCGGGTGGTGGCCGCCTACGGCGTGCCGGTGGTGGTGATGCACAACCAGCGGGGACGCCCCTTCTCGGGGGTGGAGGAGGACGTCCTGCGCGGATGGCAGGAGGGCATGACGCGAGCCCTGGCTGCGGGGATACCTAGGGAGCGCATCATCGTCGACCCTGGCTTCAACTTCGGCTGGGAGCCTCAACAGGCCCTAGAGATGCTCAGGCGGCTGGGGAGTTTGCGGGAGGCCATAGGCAGACCCCTCCTTCTGGGGCCCTCCCGCAAGTCGGTCATTGGCCTAGTGCTGGGAGGTCTGCCTGTGGAGGAGAGGCTCGAGGGGACAGGGGCAGTGGTGGCCCTGGCCATCGCTCAGGGGGTGGACATGGTGCGGGTGCACGACGTCAAGGCCATGGCCCGTGTGGCCCGCATGGCCGACGCCGTAGTCCGTGGCTGGCATCCCCAGGAGGTAGAATCATGATCCCAGTGAGCCCCTTCATGGACTGGGTGGGAGCCCAGGCCCAGTGGATAGGTAACGACGGTGTACGCATTTCTCTCTCCCTGGCCCCTCACCATACCAACCCCACGGGGGTGATGCACGGGGGCGTAGTGGCCACCTTGCTGGACGAGGCCGCCGCCCTGGCCGTGCGGCGGCGCTTAGACGAGCAGCCAGGCCATCTCTCCCCCCTCCTGCTGGTGGAGATGAACGTAAGCTTCATAGCTGGCGCCCGCCCAGGCGACGTCTTGGAGGTGGAGGGCAGGGTCCTGCACCTGGGGCGGCGGGTGGTCTTCGCCGAAGCGGAGGCACGGCGAGGCCAGGCCCTGGTGGCCAAGGGGAGGTTCACCTTCGTCCGGCAGCCTTCCCAGCCCGAGCAGTAGCCGCGGCCCCATGACGCCGGGCTATCCCTCGCGGTGGCCCAGCGCCTTCTAAGGGCCTTAGGGGTCGTCCTTCTTCATGGCCTGGCCCATGCGGCTGGCGGCCAGGGCCATCGCCACGACCGCCCCTATGAAAATGCCCACGAAAGGCCAGAGCGATGTGCTTCCTGTGGAGGGTGCACCGCCACCCCTGGGTAATGCCGCTGGCAGGGTGGGCGACCCCTGGGCGGAAGAGGTGCTTGCCCCAGGCGGAGGAGTGCTGGGGTCAGGGCTCCCTGGATCAGAGGACAGGCCCGACGATGCGGTGGACGTAGCCTCTGCGGTGGGGGTGGACGTGGGCAACCAAGTGGGCGTGGGTGTCGGGGTAGGCGTTGACGTGGGAGTGGGCGTTGGCGTGGGAGTAGACGTTGGCGTGGGAGTAGGCGTCGCGGAGGGGATGGGAGTGGGCGAGGGGGTTAGTGTGGCGGGAGGCGTCCAGGGGATCTCGGGCGTCCTGAAGTCCGGTGGGATGGTGGGTATGGGGGTAGGCGTTGGCGTGGGGGTAGGCGTTGGCGTGGGAGTAGGCGTTGGCGTGGGGGTAGGCGTTGGCGTGGGAGTAGGCGTTGGCGTGGGAGTAGGCGTTGGCGTGGGGGTGGGCTCGGCCTCCTGCTGCGTCTCGTAGGCGCCCACATCGCACTGCGGGCCCTGAGGCCGAGTTTCCCACCTTTGGTCGCTGGACACCGGACTTCCCATCAAGTCAGTGCAGTCGGTGACGGCGTCGATGGCTGGGCTCCCCGTCAGGAGGGCATGGGTATAGGTGGGCCCGCCGTTGTTGGCCAGGGGCCCCAGTGAGGAGCCCAGGGTTGGGTACACCGAGATGGGCGGGCCGCTCGTGGGCGGGTTGCAGCTGTCGTCATCGGCATGATTGTCGCCCGCCGTATGGAGCTCGGAACCTGCGTCCAGCATGCACTCTGAGGCATTACCCGCCAGGAGGGAGTTTTTCAAACTTATGACAGGGGCAAGCAGGATGGGGACTTTGTTGCCCGTTATAGGGACGGCCCTGATCCCCAAGGATGGTTCAAAGATGTTGAGGTTTGCTATGGTTACAAACACCAGTTCCATCTCCGCGTCGCCCATAAGGAAGATAGTGTTATCGGAGATGGTGGTGTTTAGGGCGGCGACCCGTGTGCATCTCGCCGGTGGACAGCCTGGTCCTTCGTCGACAGCTTGCGCCCAGATGCCGCTCCCTACCTTCGCCACGTTTCCGGCAATGGTAGAGTGGCGTACCTCCACCAAGCTCCGCTCCCCGCCTTTCCGGATGGCATCAGCGAAGATACCACCGCCAGCACCGGCTTGGTTGCCAGCGATGGTGGAGTCTTCCACCGTCACCGTACCAACCAAGTTGTAGATGCCCCCACCGGACCGAGGGGCCGAATTCTCTGAGACGACGGACGAAATGACCTGCAGCGTCCCCGGGTAGTTGAAGATGCCACCCCCGTCCGTGCGGATAGCCTCATTCCGTCGGATGGTGCTCTCCTCGATGGTCATGTCGCCTATGTTAGCGATGCCGCCCCCGGCACCCGCAAGATTGGAGTATATGTCGCTACGAAAAATTCTTGCCATACCTCTGTTCTCAATGCCGCCACCAGGAGCATTAGATGCCTCGTTTTCAAAGATGGCGCTGTTCTTAATTTCGGCGGTGGCCCCGCGGCCTATGTAGATGCCGCCTCCGACGCTGGTGTTGGACCTATTCTTGTGAATGCGGCTGCTCTTCACATCGAGGCTCGCGTTGACAAAATCACTATTGAAGATGCCGCCTCCCGCTTGCCCGCTCGTGTTACGTGCGATATCGCTGCCTTGGACAACCAATCGGCCCGCGTTGAAGATTCCTCCCCCTTGCCCTGTAACGGCAGAGTTCTCCGTGATGGAGGTGCGGGTGATGATAGCCCAGCCTTGGGCATAAACACCGCCGCCATGAACTTGGGCGCCATTAGATGCGATGGTGCTGTCCTCAACGTTGAGCCTGCCCAGGCTGGCGATGGCACCACCTGCATAGCCGGCTACGTTCCCGCTCAACGTACCCTCCCTGATGGTCACCGTGCCACCGGCGTCGAAGAGCCCGCCGCCGTCCATTTTCACTGTGTTCTCTAAGATCTGGACCCTTGTAATGACCAGCGTTGCCCCGAAACCGTTAAATATGCCGCCGCCGTCACCATTGTAGACCTTGTTCATCGATATCGTGCTGTCGGTGACGGTTAGCGTGCCCGCGTTCAAGATCCCGGCACCGCCCAGCTCAGCGGTGTTACGCCTGATGGTGACCCGAGTGAGGGTCAGGCCGCCCTCGTTATAGATGCCACCTCCCCGGACTATGCCACCGGCGCTTTGATCCTCGATAGTGGTGTCCGTGATGTCGACAGTGCCGGATGTCTCGTTATAGAGGCCAGCGCCTAGAATGGCGAAATTGCCCCGTATAACCGCCTGGGGGTCGTGTAAGGAATTATGTGTAGGAGTCTGTGTTTAATGGGGGGGCACGA
>JAVVHA010000018.1 GCA_032249735.1 Dehalococcoidia bacterium
GTGAGCGCTATGCCCCCCGGACACAGAGGTCTACACAAACTTCTTGACACAACCGTGCAGGGGAGGCCTGACCTATCGGTTCCGTTTCGTTTCGATTAATACTCTGTCCGTCGAAACGAAACGGGGGCTCCTGGCGCACAAAGCTGCCCCGCTCCTCCTCGGGCAGCCCCCCCTCCTCCTGAGCTACCGGTTCCGTTTCGTTTTGATTAATACTCTGTCCGTCGAAACGAAACGGGCTAGCGGCCAGACGCCACCGGTGGGGCTTGTTCCCCTTTATGCCCACGGGCGGGTCACGCTCCGCCTTACCCTCCTCCACCAGGGCATTGAGGGCACGGCGCACCCACTCTTCGCTGGGGCGGGGTTCACCCATGGCGCTCATGATATCCTTGAGTGACTGCCACTCCTCGGTCAGGAGGGAGAGGACCCGCTCCTTCACCTGTTCCAGCGCCAGTGCCCCAGGGTCACCCAGGGGCACTAGGGTGCCATCTTCGGCCATCTCGTAGCAGAGTTCGGGCACGGTCACGATACGTCCATAACCTCGGATGATGCGGCGCTTGGAGGACTTGTCGTCCCGCAGGAGCTCCAGGGCGATGTCCACCATCGCCAGGAAGGCGTGGGAGCCGGCGATACCCTCCCCATGCTGGCCTCCTCCCTTCCTCTCGTGGTGCACCAGGATGAGAGTCTTTCCTGCGTCACGACAGGAGGCGATGACAGGGGCGAGGACAGCTGTGACCTCCCCCGCATGGTCGGGGTCGGCGATGCCCAGGAGCTTGGTGGTGTCGATGATGACCACCGCCTCCTGGCCCTGGGCGATGCGCTCCAGGAGCTCTTGACGGGGGCAGCCCAGGGCGAAGTAGATGGTCAGGTGGTGGTAGGCGTCCGGCAGGCGGGCAAGGCGTGCTTCCCAGGCGAGCTGGGGCTCCTCGGTGAGCCACAGGGTGGGCTCCTGCCATTCACTCACCACTCGGGCCAGAAGCTCGGTCTTCCCGACCTTGGCATAACCGCTTAACAGGTGGGTGAAGCCCTTGATGATGAAGCCCTCCTGCCCAAGGAAGGGTAGATAGCAGAGGGGTCTCCCTTCTTCCCTGGCCCGGGTCTGGAGGTCGGTCGCCTTGACCTCTCGGTTTGGTTTCGTTCCAACGGACATACTATTAGTAGGAACGAAACCGGACGACCGGGCCTCGGCCTGAGCCTGCGCCTCGGCCTGGCCAGCCAGCCCCTCGATGGCCCCCCTGAGAGCGGCCATCACCCTGACGGACTGGCGGCGGTAGCCATCCCTCAGGTCCTTCTCGGCCCTGAGGGGGTCGGCCAACCCCTCGGCCAGCAAGTCGAGGACGGCCACGGCGAGACCCCTCTGGCGGGCTGCCTCGGCCCAGCGCCTGGCGAAGTCCCGCCCTGCCTGGTCAACATCGGGAACGAGCAAGAGCGCCCGGCAGCCCCGGCGGATGAGGGCATCGATGGCTTCAGGCGTGGGCCGTTGCCCCGACCCCAGGGTGATGCTGATGGCGGCGGCCTTCTCCCTCAGGCCCAGCGCCTCAATGGCATAGAGGGCAACGCAGACATCGCTTTCGCCCTCGGTCACCACGGCGACTGGGGGCATGTGGTCGGGCGGCAGGGGCCAGAAGGGCGGCATCTGGGCGTCGTCATCGGGCGCCTTGGGCCGCCATTCGCCCGTCTCGGCGTCACGGACCAGCCAGAAGCCCTTAGAGCCGGGCGCACGGGCTTTGGCGGTAGGCAGGTTGCCAAAGCGGAAACGGATGTGGCCGCCCTCGGCCTCGATGGGCAGCCGATGCAGAAAGTGCTGGGGCAAGCCGCAATGGTCGGCCCACCAAGAGAGGGGGGCGTCAATCGTCTGCCGCCGCTGCCGCCGGTCGTGGCCGTTATGGGGCTGGTGACCATCGGGGAACAAATCAACCCAGGCCAGCCCTAGCCGCTCCAGGACGTCCTCTGTCTTGCATCCTGCCCGGCAGAGAAGTAGCACCTTCCCATCCTCAGCCTCCGTCACCGAAAGGGAGGGGCGGCGGTCGTCGTGAGCAGGGCAGTGGGCCCGCCACGTGCCGTTGTGTCCCCGGGGGCGGCAGCCCAGCGCCTCCAGGCGAGTCAATATGTGGGAGAGGGGCCTCTCGTTCATGCCCTCACCTCCTCCTCTAGCGAGAGCTGGCGGGGCAACTCCTCCGGCCCGGGACCGAGGCGGAGAGAGGGGCGATAGACCTGGAGGGCGACGGCGGGTGTGCTAAAATAGAGCCGAGGCCTTCTCCAAGGCCTCGCCCCAGGCCCGGCCCCCCTCCCCCAGGTGGCGCTCGGGCCCTTATTATTGTGTCGTCGGAGCATCGGTCTCACCTCCCAACTGAGGCTGGTGCTCTGCAGGGCCCGCCGCCTCGCCCCCCGTAAGAGCAGGGCGGTGGGCCTCTTCATCGTCCTCAAGCGCTGCGCAAGTGATGAGGATGACTCTCCGCAGCGCCTCCCGTGGACGAACCCGTAGATGGTCGGCTATGCGCTGCAATTCCCGGGTTTCCTCTGGACTGAGATTCACCGTCCTCATGGCACCCTTTATGCTATACTTGCCATTAGCATGGCACCCCAAAGTGGCAAGGCCCATGCCCATCTCCGCCACCTGGTGGAGAGCCGTCTGCGCCGGCCTGTCAACGAGACGTTATGGCGGCTACTGGTCGAGCTAGGCGACTTCGCCCACTATGTGGGTTACACCGAGGCTGAGCTGGTAGAGGATGGGCTCTTAGACGAGCTCATCGAGCTCTATCGGCGATACGAACGGATTTACAGGGCTGGGGCGGCGGCCGGCAGCAGGGGGACAGCCTCCCCTCAGGGCATGGAGGCTGAGGGCCACCCCGGGGGCGACCTGGCCGAGGGTGAGGCCTCGGGCACCACAAGGAGGGCAGCGGCTTTCGCCAGCTTCCTGGCTGCCCTGGCCCGGACGGAACCGAGTGTAGTCCGCTACCGGCGAGAGGTATTGGGGGGCAGGACGCTTTCGGAGGGAGAGGCGCTGCGCTTCATTGAGTCGCCTGTACTGGCCACGGCCCCGTGGGAGCTCTTGAAGGACCTCTCCTGCGCCCTCTGGGAGGCGGAGGGGCAGGTCTGGGAGGAGGACGGGGAGCTGGTGGTGGAGCTCACGGGGCCGGTGTGCCGGCGATGGCGGGGGCACATCGAGTGGCGGTGGCTCCGCTATCCCCGTCAGGGCCGGGAGGAGGCGGTGCGTGTGGCCAGTCAGTCCGTCTTGGGCTGGCTGGGGGAGCTGGCCTCCCGGCTCGCCAGGCGCTATCACTGGCAGGAAGCCCAGGCCAGTTGGTTCATCCTTGTGGACACGCCTCCCTGGGTCTCCCCCGTTCGCTGGCGTCTGAATAACCACCTCACCCCCTTCTTCGCCCGGCCCACCATCGAGCTGATAGTGGAGCCGTGGTGGCCGGCCAGGAGGTTGATGGAGGACTACCGGCGCCTTCAGCGCCAGCTGGGCATCACCAAGGGCATAGGGGAGAAGGCCTCAGGCCTGGTCGCCTTCTTGGCCGACCACGTTAGGGTCCGCCATGCCCCTGAGTCAGGGGCGAACCCTGTCTTGGAGCTTCCTCCTTGGCAGCGTCTCATGGCCCTCTGGAACGAAATCCATCCCACCTGGCGCTACCAAGACATCCGGCATTTTGCCCGAGATTGCCAGGCGGCGCTGGAGCGGGTCGTTTTCAAGCGGCAGCTGGTGGCCAGGTGGCTACGGCTCTGGGGCCAGTAGTCGCCCCCTTGCTCTGAGCCTAGGGGGCACGGAGCGAGGGCCACCTCAGTCTATCGCCTGGTGAGCATTGTCGGTGGGCTTCGAAAGCGAGGGTCTTGGCCTCCTGGGCAATGTAACGCCGCAGCATGGTGATGGAGCGCCAGCCCAGCACCTCCAGGATGTCCGAGTCGTTCATGCCCGACCGCTTCATCTCGATGGCCGCAGCCCTCCTGAAGGCATGCACCCCTTTGGCCTCTACCCCGCTCCGGTAGCAGAGGCGCCTAATGGCCTGGAGGACACCGCCCTCCGTCAGGCGCCCCCTCTCCCCTCGCCATACTGGCCCCTCCTCGATGCCCCATCGCCTCATGTAGCGCTGCAGGGCCTCCTGGGCGTTCCTTCCCAGGGGCACCTCCCTGGGGCCCGTCTTGCCCACCACCCTGGCCACCCCCCTTTCCCAGTCCAACCCCTCGCAGGTCATGGAGCATAGCTCCCCGACCCTCATGCCAGTGTCGTACAACACCAGCACCATGGCGTAATCCCGCAGGCCCAAGGGGCGGCGCCGGTCGCAGGCCATGAGCAACCTCTGCACCTCGGTGCGGGTGTAGGCGGGCATGACCGGCGTGCGGAAGGAGGGGAGCCGCAACCCCTGGGTGGGGTCACGTTTCAACTCCCCCTCGGAGAGGAGCCACCGGAAGAAGCGACGCATGGCCAACACCTGCTCCCGCACCGTCTTGGCCGAGACCTGCTGCCTCCTTGTTGCCAAATAGGCGGCGATGTCCTGGGGCGTGACTTGAGCTGGGGGGGAGGGGCAGGAGCGGGCGAATGCGGCCACGTCCCGGAGGTAGTTGGAAATCGTCTTGGGCCTCCTGCCCTGGGCCTCCAGGTGCAGCCGGAACCCCAGGAGCAGGGCCGGCCAGCCGGCCTGTGACTTGCGCCCCATCGTCAAGTTGACCGTTCAGTTATGGGGCGCAGAGTGGGGGGCCTCAGATTCGGTTTCGCTCGCCTGGTGGGCCCGGAGGGATTCGAACCCCCAACCAACCGGTTATGAGCCGGCCGCTCTGCCCTTGAGCTACGGGCCCTGCCCATAGATAGGCTAGACCTGGGCCTGCAACCCTGTCAACGCCGATGGGCGCCTATAGCGCGCCGGTGCACCAATTGCCAACGGGAATGGAGGCCAAAGACATCCTTTCCTAGGCCTAGCCCCGTCTGTGCGGGAAAACTTACGTCCACATCCCAGCGGCCACCCCTGTGGCCCCTGGGATGTTTGACACGGAAGGATGAGCTAGCTTCTTGATGGTGCCCACTACACCCTGTCCGCCTGTTACTTCTTCTACCTGGCAAGGCCGGAGATGGCGTCCCCAGGGGCCGACCGTGGAGAAGGCATCCTCGTCGGAGACCATCCTTGGCATCGCCCTCCTGACCCTGGTGGTCTTCACCATGGGCGACCAGATGCGCGGGCGCCAACTCCGAGTGAGCGTGGTGTCTGAAGGGGCAGATGCCTTCACTCTACCTCCGACCCAACAGACCTCAGCATGGGGTAGCGAGCACGCACGTAGCATCGGCACGTTTCGCGGTCCATAGGGAGCTGGTCTGTAAAAGTGCCTGGCGGAGGGGGTGGGATTCGAACCCACGAGGGGCGCGAGGCCCCTAGCGGTTTTCAAGACCGCCCCGTTCAGCCGCTCCGGCACCCCCCCATCCCATCACCACAAAAAGGGCTACAGGTTGCGTGAGGACGATGCCGACTCCGCATGGTCGGGGTGGGCGGATTTGAACCGCCGACCTCACGGCCCCGAACCGTGCGCTCTATCCAGGCTGAGCTACACCCCGACCCTTCCCGCAAGGGATGTTAGCAGAGACGACGCGGCCTGTCGAGGGCCGAAAGTCGAGCATGCAAAGCCTCCTCCAGGACGAGTGCGATGAATAGGGGCAAACGCCGCACCTGCCGCCCCAACCTCTTGCGTGGCTGTCGCACAAGCCGCAGGAGCCACTCCAGGCCCCAATGGGCGGCCCACGCCGGCGGCAGAGGGACCACGCCCGCCAAGTAATCCAAGGCCCCACCCACCCCTATGGCGATCCTCACCCCCAGGCTGGACAATCGGCGCCGGTAGAGCCCAATCCAGAGCTCCTGTTTGGGCATGCCCAAGGCCACGCATACCACCTTGGGACGGTGGTGTCTCAACGCCCCCAAGGCCGCTCGCTCCACCGATGGCGGCATCTGGGGGCCTGGTAAAAAGGGGGGACAATGCCAGGCCACCACCAGTCCAGGGTGGCGGGCCATGAGGCGCAACGCCGCCTCCCTAGCCGCCTGCTCCCTGGAGCCCAACAGAAAGAGCCCCGCCCCTGTCTCCCGACATAAGGCCGCCAGCACCTCCACCAGCTCCCGGCCAGGGACCCTCTCCACCGGCGTTATCCCCTTGAGTCCCAAGGCCAAGGCCACTCCCACACCATCCACCAGGTTGAGGCGGCAGCGGCTCAACGCCTCCCGATAGGCAGGCTCAGCGTGGGCGATGGCCAGGCATTCGGCGTTGACAGTGGTGATGTCCACAAGGCCTGGAGAAGGGCCCTGTAGCGCCTGTCGCAGCAAGGAGAACAGCTCCCGCCGCGTGGGAAGGTCGATGCGAACACCCAAAAGGGTGACCCGTCTCACGTAAGGGCCTCCAACAGGGGACGCAAAGCCACCTCCGGCACATATAGCCGGCCCACCACCTCCCGCCCCGCCTGCGACAACTGTCGCCACAGCTGATCGTCCACCATGAGGCGGGAGAGGGCCACAGCCATCTCATGAGGACTATGGGCCACGAGCGCATGCACGCCAGGCTTAAGGTCCAGCCCCTGGAGGCCCCGTGGCGTAGTCACCACCGGCAGACCACGCGCCAGGGCATTGAGCACCTTGACCCGTGTGCCACCACCGCCCCAGGCCGGCTCCACCAGGGCCCGCGCCCGCTGATATATACGCTCCTCGTCCTCCTGGCCTAGGGGAGCCAGCAGCTCCACTTCCCCACGGCGGGCCGCCCGCCGTAGCCAAGGTGGTGGGTTATGCCCTCCCACCACCAGCCGCACCCCAGGGGACAGACGCCGCAGGATGGGAAAGCATTGGCTTATGAACCATCGCAGGCCAGCCTCGTTAGGAGGCCAGCTCAGGGTGCCCAGGAAGGCTACCGTCATCCCTTGAGAGGGGGCCAAGGGAGGCCTACGCAGCAGGTCTGGGAGTGCCACGTTGGGCACCACCATCACCCGTTCCCCTGGCACCCCCAGGGACTCTACGGCCTTCCCCTCCTCCTCACACACTACTAACAAGCGGTGGAAGCGAGGAAACAGAGCCAGCTCATGTCGGCGCAGACGCCCCGCCTCCCACCGCATCAATGGCCCCACTACCCCCATGAGGCGGGCATGGCTCTCCCACATCAGGGACTCCACGTTGTGCAGATGCAGAATGCGGCGCCCCGGAAAGTCGGGCGGCACATAATGAGCCATATATAGGTGATCAGCTATTACGGCCTCAAACCCCTCCCCGATGGCCTCCCGCACCAGACGAGCCATGGCTTGGGAATGGTTCCGGAACACGCTAAGGGGTAGGCCGTGGATCAAGCTGGCCAAGAAGCTCAAGGGGTTACGCCCTCGGGAGAGAGGAAGCATCCGTAGCCTCTTGCCCCAGGCAGAAGCCCACTGCTCGTCCTGCTGGCCTTGATGAAAACAGAAGAGCCACAGGTCCACATGTTGCCGCAGCAGCTCCACCATGGCCCACGTCTTCTGCAGGCCTCCACCCCGCGGGGGATAAGGGAACCTAGGCGTGAGAAAGAGGACCTTCATAGCATCGGCCAGCCTTCAACGGGCCCCACGCTTGCTCAGCACCAGCCAGACGGTCCGCCACAAAATCTCTATGTCTCGCCGTAGGGGGTGGTAGCGCACATATTCCAGGTCATACTTGATCTTTTCCTCATAGGTGAGGTCGGAGCGCCCATTGATTTGTGCTAGACCGGTCATGCCCGGCTTCACCTTATGTCGCTCCAGGTAATAGGGAGGCCAGCGAGATACTATCTCCGGCAGATCTGGCCGCGGCCCCACAAGGCTCATATCGCCCTTGATCACGTTCAGGAGCTGAGGCAACTCATCCACGGTGGTGGCCCGCAGGGCACGGCCAATGGCCCCAGCCCAGGGATTAGGACCCGGCGGACTCAGCAGCTGTTGCGAAAGGTCCCCCTGGGGGAGACGGACGCGGAGGTCCTCCTCTCCGCGAGCGAGGGTGCGGAACTTGTAGAACTGGAATAGGCGCCCGTCCTTCCCCACCCGCTTCTGGCGCAAGAGGATGGGGCCCGGGGAGTCGAGGCGCACTAGCACGCAGGCCAGAAGCCAGATGGGCCATAGGACGGCCAGGGCGAGAGTGGCCAAAGTAACGTCCATCCACCTCTTGGCCCGCGGCGTGGGATAAACTGGGACCCCGCTCTCCAATGCCTTGCCCATAGCCAATTCCCTGAGGCCAAAGCGAAGGATAGCACGAGGGTTCGTTGCTGGCCAGGCCAGGACATGTTAAGGTGGAGGGGAGAGCCCCCCGCAAAGGTTGAAGGCCTTTACCATGCGCCCCACAGCGGACCTCGACGTCGCCATCATCGGCGCGGGAGTGGTGGGGCTAGCGGTAGCTGCCCAACTGGCCCCTCGCCTCTCGGTAGCCATCCTGGAGCGCCATCACACCTTTGGCATGGAGAATAGCTCCCACAACTCGGGGGTCATACACGCTGGTATATATTACCCGCCCGGATGGCTGAAGACCGTCCTGTGCATCGAGGGCAACCGCCTCCTCTACCAGTGGGCAGACGAGCACAAGGTGCCCTACCGCCGCCTGGGGAAGCTTATCATCGCCTGGCACGAAGAGGAGCTGCCAGCCCTGCACAGGCTCTTAGAAGGAGCGCGGGCCAACGGCGTCCCCGAGCTTCACCTCTTATCATCAGCGGAGGTGTCCCGCCTTCAGCCTGGCCTACGGGCCGCGGGGGCCATCTTCTCCGCCACCTCCGGAGTAGTGGACCAGATGGCGTTCATGCGTTCCCTTTTGGAGGAGGCCCGCGCGCATGGCGCCTTTGTGGCCTTCCGCCATGAGGTGATAGGCCTCCGCCGCCATGGAGGGGGCTTGCTGGTGCGCTACCGCAGCCCCGATGGCGCGGATCAGGAGCTGGGGGTGCGCTATGTAGTCAACTGCGCTGGGCTGCAGGCTGACCGCATCGGGAGCATGCTGGGCTACGAGCCCGATGGCGGCCCCCACAACCCTCCCTTTCGTCACTTCATCAATCGCGGCGCCTATTTCGACGTGGTGCGGAAAGAGGTGGCCGCCAGGGTGCGCCACCTCCTCTACCCCCTCCCTCACCAGGACCGCACGGGCCTAGGCCTTCACGTCACCTTAGACGTAGAGGGGAACGTCCACCTAGGACCCGATGCCCAATGGCTGCCCGAGGACGCGCCCCTCGATTTCCGCTCCCGTCCCGAAGCCCTCCCCCAGTTCCTGGAAGGGGGGCGACAGTTCTTCCCCGACCTGCAGGCGGAGGACCTAGCCCCCGGGCAGGTGGGCTACCGACCTAAGCTCCATCCCCCCGGACAGGGCCCCAAGGACTTCCTCATCTGGCACCATCAGGGGTACGTACACCTGGGGGGCATCGAATCGCCGGGGTTCACCGCCTCCCTGGCCATTGCCCGACACGTGGCCCGACTATTAGGCCTTGTGAGGTAAGCCCCCCTCAACTACCCGCCGCCACCACTCGATGTTGTAGTAACGGGGGTTTTCAAAGTCGGCGTTGATACCTGCCTGTATCTTGTCCAGCATGTTCCGGACCGAGTCCTTAAGGGATATGGATGGCTGGAACCCCAACACCTCCCGCGCCTTACGGGTGGATACGCGGTAGTTGCGCACATCGGGCAGGTTCTGGTGCTCGATGGTCACGCTGATGCCTCGCTCGGCCAGCACCTCAGCCACCTCTTGGGCGATCTGGGCCACGGTGTAGTTGCCCAGGGCCACGTTGAAGACCCCTGTCACCTCCGCAGACGCCTCGAGAGCACAGATGTAAGCAGCAGCGGCGTCCCTCACGTCCAGGATGGGGCGCCATAGGCGGGGGTTACGCACCACTATGCGCCCCTCCGTCAGGGCGGTCTTCACCATGGTGTTGGCTACCAAGTCGTAGCGCATGCGCGGACTCCAGCCGATGACGGTGCCCTTGCGCAGGATGATGGGATGGAAGCCATCGCCCTCCAGGCACTGCAGGGCCCGCTCGGCCATGAGCTTGGATATGGCGTAAGGATAAGATGGACGGGCATCCCATTCCTCGTCCACTTCCTGCTCCGTAAACCCGTAGACGGAGCAGGTGGAGCCCATGACGAACCGCTGGATGCCCCGGCGTCGGCACATCTGGGCCACCAGGGCTGCCCCCGCCGCGTTCACCTGGTAGTTGAGGCGAGGGCTGAAGTCGGCCATGGGGTCGTTTGAGAGGGCAGCCAAGTGGATCACCGCCTCCACTCCCTCCAGCCACTCCTCTTGGAAGTCCAGCACGTCCCCTAGCACTACTTCCGCCTCCGTGGGGAGATGTTCTACCCCGAAGAGGCCGGAGTCCACCACCCGCACATCGTAGCCGCGCTCCAGAAGCATGGGGACGAGAGTGGACCCGATGTAGCCGGCACCGCCAGTCACTAGCACACGCATCTCACCCTCCCCAGGTCATCTAACTCCTGATATTATACGCCACCGTCTTTGAGGGCCAGGCCCTTACGTTACGGGCGGAAAAGGTGCACAATCAACGGTGAAAGGCCATGAGTTCCCCCGCGCCGGAAGAGAGGATGGTGCCCGAGGCCCACCAGGGCCAGGTATCTTACCTGGAGCACATCCTCCGCTACCGGTTCTGCGCCCAATTCGCCCCAGGACGACGGGTTCTGGACGTGGCTACCGGGAGCGGCTATGGCGCTCACCTTTTGGCCCAGGCCGGCGCCCAGCTGGTGGTGGGCATCGACCGCGACCACGGGGCCATCGCCTATGCCAGGCGTCATTACCCGGGCCCTATGTTCGTCTTAGGGGATGCCCACCATCTCCCTTTCCCCGATGGAAGCTTCCAGCTGGTGGTGTCTCTTGAGACTATCGAGCACCTGGAGCACCCTGAGGCCTTTCTGGACGAGGTGCGCCGCGTCCTAGCTCGTGATGGCCTGCTGGTCCTCTCCACCCCTCAGAAGGGTGTCTATCCTCCCGGCAACCCCTATCACCTTAGGGAGTTTACTGCCGATGAGCTCATATCCCTCTTGCAGGAACGGTTCCGGGAGACGGAGCTGTGGCTCCAGGACCTTTGGCTGGCCAGCGCCGCCCTCCCCAAGGGCCTTCTCCCCGTACAGGGTCCTGCGCCATCTGTGGCCGTTACCAAGGAGGAGCCGGCCCAGCCCAGCCACTGCCTCTACCTCCTGGCCCTGGCCTCCGATAGCCCCCTTCCCCATCCCCAACCGCATGTGGGGCTGGGACCCCGTTACAGTGACTTTGTCCTGCGGGAGCTCATACGACGCGATGTCTCCATCCAGATGCTGCAAGGGGCCAAGGAGGCCGCCGAAGCGGAGGTGGGACGACTTCGAGAGGAGGTGTCGGCGCTGCGACAGGAGGTGGGCTCCCTGCGAGAGGCAGCGGGACACATTCGCCAGCTCTTGGAGGATCGGGAACGCGCGCTGGCGCAGGCCCATAGTCAACTCAGGGAGTTGGGGGAGTCCATCCCCCTGCTTCTGTGGCAGAAGGGGAGCCGGCTCGTGCCGCCATCCCTTAAGCGGGCCTTACGTCCCGCTCTTAGGGCCCTCAGGCGGCGGCTTCAGGCTTGACGGCCTCCAGCACCACCTCCGCCTCCTCGATGCCTACCAGGGGACCCCAATACCTTTCACACAGATACTGGGCGCGAGGGCTACGGTTGGCCAAGGCCTCCAACGTGGTCGCTAGCAGCCTGCGCAACGGCGATAGCTTGCCTGAGCGCCGTGCGGAGGCGAGTACGAACCGCAGCCGGGAGCGGACGATGCGGAAGCGGGCGCGGCTATAGTACCCGTATAGGTAGCCGTCCTCAGTGGCCGTGTCGAAATAGTGGAAGGTAGCCACCAGTAGGGGGCGGTAGTGGGTGGGGTCTTTCCAAGTGTGGAAGCTAGAGGAAGCGTGGGGGAAACGGATGTAGGCCCGGCCCCCTGGGCGCAGCACCCGCCAGATCTCCTCCATAAAAGCCAGGAAGTGGGGCACATGCTCCAACACGTGCGAGCAATGCACCTCGTCTACCGAGCTATCGGCGAAGGGGAGGCCCCAGTTGAAATCGGCCACCACATCCACCCCTTCCACAGGGGCCACATCCACGCCGATGGCGCCGGGGACCTTATTCTTACCGCAGCCCAGGTCCAGCTTCACACAGCGGGAAAGGCTTCTCTTGGCCATCATCCCTCACCAGGTCAGCCACCGCACCGATGACACCTTTTTACACAGTACTCATGGGCGCCGTCAACAGCGAAGATAGTCAGTGGAGAGATTGGGAGTATGGATCCCATCACATGAGGTCGCCCAGAGCCCTCTTCACCTTGCCCGTCTCCTGGAAGGCCTCAATGACGTGGCGGGCGATGAAGTCCATGTGCACCTCGTCGGCCCCGTCCACCAGACGGGCAGCGCGGGCGGCCCGCATCATCCTTTCCAAAGGCAGATCGGTGGAGTAGCCTAGGGCCCCGTGGACTTGGATGGCCCGGTCCAGGACCCGCCATAGGGTGTTGGCCACGTGTACTTTGGCCATAGAGACCTCTTGTCGGAAGGGGAGGCCGTTCTCGATCTTGTAGGCGGCGTGCAGGACCATGAGCTTGGCAATGTAGAGCTCCATGGCCGACTCGGCGATCATCCAACGAATGGCCTGCTTTTCGGCCAGAAGGGAGCCATGGGCGAAGCGGTTAAGGGCCCTATCTACCATCATCTCCAGGGCCACCTCCGCCTGCCCGATCCAGCGCATACAGTGGGCCAGGCGGGCGGGGCCCAGGCGGTACTGGCCCAGTAGGTGCCCCTGCCCCCGGCCCCCTAGCATGTTCTCCTTGGGAACTCGCACATCGTTGAGCCAGATCTCGCCGTGATTCCCCTCGCCAGCCATGGTCTCGATGGTGCGCACCAGATGCCACCCCTCGGCGGGGAGGTCGACGATGAAGGCCGAATTGCGAGCCTGGGGAGGGTCGGCATCGGGATCGGTACAAGCGATGACGATGGCAAACTTGGCGCCGCGGGCCCCAGAGGCGAACCATTTGTGACCGTTGAGGACCCAGTAGTCGCCCTCCTCCACAGCCCGCGTACGGATAAGGGTCGGGTCGGACCCGGCCACCTCTGGTTCCGTCATGGCGAAGCAGGAGCGGCATAGCCCCTCAGCCAAGGGACGCAGGTATTTCTCCTTCTGTTCCGGCGTCCCCCAGTGGAGGAGGGTGTGCATGTTGCCCTCGTCAGGGGCCTGGGCGTTCATGACGAAGGGGCCGATGGCGGTGCGGCCCGCCTCAGCGTGCACAAAGGCCATGGCCGTGGGGCCCAACCCCATGCCTCCCCACTCAGGCGGCAGGTGAGGGTTCCACAGGCCGATCTGCCGCGCCTTCTGCCGCAGGTCCCTGATGGCCCGCACCCAGGCCTCCCGCGGCGCCCGCTCCTTGCGCAGCTGCTCCTCCACCGGCGCCACCTCGTTCTGCATGAAGCGGCGCACCCACTGCCTTATGTCCTCGATCTCCTTGGGCAGGGTGAAGTCGATGGCCATATCCGTCCTCCTAGGCGGATGAGCTATCCCTGGCTTCTCCGCTATTATAATGGGTATCGGCCGTGAAGGGCAGGTGATGAAAAATGGGCAAGGACGTGCCAGGCATCGTCATAGAAAGGCTACTGCCCTGGTTCCGTGCCCATGTGGCAGAGGTAGACGACCTGGAGGCCCAGCTCATCGGGCACGGCCGCTCCAACCTCACCTACCGCGTGACCGATGGAGGACGTTCCTGGGTGCTGCGACGCCCTCCCTTGTCTCACGTACAACCCACAGCCCACGACATGAAGCGCGAGTTCCGCGTCTTATCGGCCCTCAAGGACACTAAGGTGCCCGTGCCCAGGCCCTTGGCCCTCTGCGAAGACCCGGAGGTGATAGGGGCCCCCTTCTACATCATGGAGTACGTGGAGGGGTTCATCCCCGTGGACCCCCAGGAGGTGGCCCGTCGCTATGATGAAGCCCAACGCCGGCGCATGGCGGAGGAGCTGGTGGACATCCTGGCGGAGCTGCACGCCTTGCGCCCTAACGAGGTGGGCTTGGCTGACTTCGGCCGCCCCCAGGGATATCTGGCCCGCCAAGTAAGACGTTTCACCGAGCAGTGGCAACGTATCCGCTTCCGGGACGTGCCGGAGCTGGACGAGCTTTGTCGCCGCCTCAACAGCTTCACCATGAGCGAGAGCGACCACTCCATCGTCCACGGCGATTACCGGCTGGACAACGCCATCGTGGACCGGGACGGCCACATCATTGCCATCCTGGACTGGGAGATGGCCACCTTAGGCGACCCCCTGGCCGACGTGGGCATGCTGCGCATGTATTGGGCGGAACGGGAGGAGGAGAGCCTGCGGGTGGCAGCAGGCGCTGTCACCGCCCTGCCGGGTTTCCTCAAGTGGCACGAGGTGGCCCAACGCTATGCCGAGAAGAGCGGTCGCGACCTGCGCAACCTGGACTTTTACGTGGTCCTGGCCCACTTCAAGCTCAGCGTCATCCTGGAGAACATGTACGCCCGCTACCTGGCAGGGGGCACCGTGGGCGAGGGTTTTGAGCGGGTGGGGGACACGGCCATAATGCTGGCCCGCCGCGGGCTGGAGATCGCCGATCACTCCGAAATGCCCGAGCTCAGGGGCTAGAACCTCTGGGCAGGGTCGCCCCGCAGGGTGATGG
The DNA here is from genome assembly GCA_032249735.1 of Dehalococcoidia bacterium. Lineage (GTDB taxonomy): Bacteria > Chloroflexota > Dehalococcoidia > SM23-28-2 > HRBIN24 > JAVVHA01. Next base: position 14,626 of record JAVVHA010000018.1, read on the forward strand.
AGGGCGGGATAATGCGCGGGGGACGACCCGGCAGCAGGCCCACCGCCTCCCCAGCCATGGAATCGTCCCGTATTATCTCCAACACAGCCTCCGCCACCTCCTCCGGCCGTAGCTTGGGCATCTGGCGGATAACTTCCTCTGCCTGTGCCCTCTCCTCAGGACTAAGACCCTCCAACCCCTTCCATATCAGGGGCGTGTCCACCACCCCCGGGCAGATGGCGTTGACGCGGATGTTATAGGTGTCCTTGAGGGGGGCCAGAGCACGAGTGAGGCCCACCACCCCATGTTTGGCTGCCGCATAGATGGGGTCCGGCACATAGGTGGTGACTCCAGCCAAGGAGGCGGTGTTGACGATAACGCCTCCCCCGCGGCGGCGCATGGCCGGTACCGCCAGCTGGGTGGCAGCGATGACCGCCCATAAGTCGATGGCCAAGGTGCGTTCCCACCGCTCGCGAGGGGCCTGAGGGTAACGGGGTCGACCCGTGCCCACTCCTGCGTTGTTGTGCAAGATGTCCACACCCCCGAAGGTGGCCTCGGCGAAGGCGAACATGGCCTCCAGCTCGTCCCAGGATGTGACGTCGGTGGCCACGAAGGCCGCCTCTCCCCCCATCGCCCGCACCTCCTCCACCACCGCCTCTCCCCCAGAGCGGTCGATGTCGGCCACCACCACCTTGGCCCCATGGCGGGCCAGGGCCACAACGGTAGCCCTGCCGATGCCCGAGGCTCCTCCTGTCACGATGGCCACCTTGCCTGGCAAGTCCATCTGCAGCCCTCCTATGGCCTGGCCAGCTCCTTAAGCATGCGCAAGGCCATCTCCCCCTGCTCCTGGGGCGTCTGCCCCACGGCCAGCAGGAGGAGGACGGGGATGGTCACGCCTTGGCGGCAATAGGCCTCGATCTTGTCCAGACACTCCTGTTGCGACCCGAAGACCAACAGCTCCTCCAGGAGGCTATCGGGTATGAGCTCCAGGGCCCCTTGCCTGTCCCCAGCCTGCCAAGCCTGCAGCATGGGACGGATGACCTCCTCCCGCCCCAGCCAGGCATGGAACTGGGCATATACGGGGACTGTCAGGTAAGCGGCCATCAAGCGCCGGCCGATGGCCCTGATGGCGCCATCGGGCAAAGGCGGCAATACGAAGATGCGACAGGCCACCTCTAGAGACTGGGGGTCCTTGCCCGCCCTGGCTGCCCCCTCCCGGGCCACGGCCACTACCCTGGGGACATCATCGGGGGAAAGCCAATTGATGATGACCCCATCAGCCACCTCTCCCGCCAGGCGGAGCATGCCCTCCCTAAGGGCCGCCACGAAGATGGGCGGGGGAGAGGCCAAGCGTCGCGAGAGACGAAACCCCTGCACTCCTAAGAGCTGGCTGGAGGCCCGCTCGCCCGCCCATACGGAGCGCAGGAAACGCACCATCTCCCGCATGCGCGCCAAGGGTTGCTCCACCCTCCCGCCGTTCCAACGCTCCACGATGACCTGAGTGCTCACCCCCAGCCCCAAGATGAAGCGGCCCGGTGCGGCCTCCGCCACGGCAGCGGCACTCATGGCCAAAAGGGCCGGCCCGCGGGTATAGATGTTGGCGATGGCCGTGCCGATGTGGGCTCTCTCGGTGGTTGTGGCGGCCACGGCGGCCGGCACAAAGGCATCCAGGCCATCCACCTCCACCGTCCAGAAGTCTGTGTAGCCCATCTCCTCAGCCAGACGCAGCATCTCCCCATGCTTAGAAAGGGGGATGCCCTCCAGCGGAATGGTGACTCCCCAGCGCATAACCCTTACACCCTCAAATTTCGACAGCTATTCTATCAAGGGGGGATGAGGATGGCTATAGGCCCGGCGGCAAGGAGGTATCGCCATGGCCACGCTGGTCATGCCAGGGCTTTATCAGATCACCATGGGCTACGTTCACGCTTACCTGGTGGAGGCCGATGGGGAACTGACATTGGTGGACACGGGGTTGCCGGGACGGGGCCAGCGCGTCCTCTCGGCGCTGAGCGACCTAGGACGGGGCAAGGAAGCCTTGCGCCACATCGTCATTACCCACCACCATCCTGACCATATGGGCGCCCTTAAGGAGCTGCGCGATGCCACAGGCGCCACCGTCTATGCTCACCAGGCCGACGCACCATATATTCGGGGGGAGAAGGCGCCCTCCATCCCCCAGCTGACGGGCCTTGCCCGCATCGCCGCGCAGGCCCTGAGCCGCCTGATGCCCACAGCACCTAAGGCAGCTGTGGACTGGGAGGTCCAAGATGGGGACGAGATATCTCCCGCCCGGCTGAGGGTGGTCCACACCCCTGGGCACACCCCAGGCCACATATGCCTGCTGTGGGAGCGGCACGGGGGCGTCCTGCTGGTGGGGGATGCCGCCATCAACGTTCTGGGACTCCGCCCTCCGCCTGCTCTGTTCACCCTGGATATGGACCAGGCCAAGGAGTCCCTACGACGCATAGCTGGCCTGGAATTTCAGGTGGCCTGCTTCGGCCACGGAGGCATCCTCAAGGGGAAGGCCCACGTCGCCTTCCGTCGGTTGGTGGAACAGATGGCCCGGTGAGGCGGCAGCCATGAGAAGGCCTGACGTCCTCATCGTTGGTGGTGGCATCATCGGCTGCGCCCTGGCCTACTACCTGGCTAAGGAGGGGGTACGAGCCACCGTCCTGGAAAGAGGGGAGATAGGGGGGGAGGCATCAGGGGCGTCAGCAGGGATGCTGGCTCCCCTGGCCGAGGCCCATGGGCCTGGCCCCTTTCTGGACTTAGCCTTGAAAAGCCTGAACATGTTCCCCGTTTTGGTGGAGGAGTTACAAGAGCTTACAGGCATCGATACGGGATACTCGCAGTGTGGCCTCCTACGGGTATCTTTCTCTCCCGCCGATGATGAACAGCTAAGGGCACGCTATCTGTGGCTCTCCTCCCTCGGCATGGGCGTGGAGCTGCTAAGGGGGGAGGAGGCCCGCCTCCTGGAGCCGCGGCTATCGCCCCAGGTGACCATGGCCCTCCTCTCACCACAGGAGGGGCAGGTGGAGGCGAGCTCCATGACCCAGGCTCTGGCCGAGGCGGCACGTCGTCTGGGTGCTAGCATCGAGGTGGGGGCCGAGGCTTTAAGCCTCCTCCACCGCAAAGGGCGGGTGATGGGCGTGCGCACATCCCGGGGCCGGCTCCTGGCTGCCACAGTGATGGTGGCAGCCGGCGCCTGGAGCGGGCGCCTTCTCAAGGCTGTGGGTATCCCCATCGATACTCCTCCCGTTCGGGGCCAGATGGTGGCCTACCGTGGTTTGGTGGTGCGCCACATCATCTGGGGACCAGAGGGGTACCTGGTGCCCAAGACACGGGGCTTCACCTACGCCGGGGCTACGGTGGAGAGGGTGGGGTTCCGGCCCCATACCACACGGGCAGGCCTCCGCCGTCTACGTCGCATGGCTGGCCATCTGGTCCCGTTTCTGGCCAGGGCAGAGGTGGCTTCCTCCTGGGCAGGCCTGCGTCCGGGTTCGCCCGATGGTTTGCCCGTGATCGGCCCTTTACCCCGATGGGAGGGGCTGTGGGTGGCCACCGGGCACTTCCGCAATGGCGTCCTCTTGGCCCCCATCACCGGCCAGGCCCTGGCCCGCTGGCTGGTGCGCGGAGAGGCTGCGGGCCTGGAGCCCTTCTCTCCCGCCCGCTTCTTCACCTCCTGAAGTGGAAGGCCAGCCGAAGGGTGGCCTCCCGGGGGTCAGGGGCGGACACGACTGCTCCGATGACGGCTACCATGTCCGCCCCCGCTTCAAGGACCAACCTCACGTTGCTCTCATCGATGCCGCCGATGGCACATACAGGCACCCTCACCGCCCCCTTCACCGCTCGCAGCGTGTCCAAGGTGGCGGGCCGGGTATCGACCTTGGACGCCGTGGGAAAGAGACGCCCCACCGATACGTAGTCAGCTCCCTCCTGCTGCGCCCGCAAGGCCTCCGCCACGTTGTTGGTGGAGCACCCTACGATGAAATCCCTAGGGGCCAGACGGCGAACCACCGCCACTGGCAAATCGTGCTGGCCCAGGTGGACTCCCTGTGCCCCGCAGGCGAGGGCCAGGTCCAGATGATCGTTGACGATGAAGGGGACGCCTGCCTCCCGACATAGGCGGGATATAGCCTCGGCCACCGGCAACTGCAGACCCTTGGGGCGGGTCTTGTCGCGCCACTGGAGGATGCTCGCCCCCCCTTTCAGGACGGCCTGCGCCAACGCCACCTCGTCCCGGCCACCGGCCACCTGGTGGTCGATGATGACGTACAGCCCCCGCAACCTATGGTCCCAGATGGTGGACATACCCGACGCTAAAATAGCAGGCAGGGGAGGGACGGTGAAGGCCTTCCTGAGACGCTATTGGCTCGCCGTGGCCATCTGCCTGGTGTTCGTGTCCATAGCATCCTTCCTATGGGCTTGGGGGCCTTCGCGCCTGGCCGTCCGCACCCTGATGCTTTACCCCCATATCCTGGCGGAGCTTCCCGCCCCCCTCGCCCGCCTGCAGGGCCCCCAGCCCCAGGTGGAGACGTTGGTCTTCGCCGCCCCCAACGGCCTCACCGTGGAGGCAGACGTCTACCGGCCGCCAGGAAGTGGCCCTCACGGTGCCCTGCTGGTGGTCATGGGGGCAGCGCCTGAGGCCCGTCATCACCCCCAGGCGGTGCGCCTGGCCCAAGCCGTGGCCCGTATGGGCCGCGTGGTGATGCTGCCAGTCCTCCCCTACCTCTCCCATGATGTCCTGCACCCCGACGATAAAGAGGCGGTGGTGGCCTCCTTCCTTTATTTGCGGGCTTTGCCTTATGTCGAGTCCAATCGGATAGGCATCTTGGGGTTTTCCATAGGTCAGGGCATCGCCTTTGCCGCCGCCGCCGACCCGAGAATAAGCCAGCTGGTCCACAGCGTGGGGTCCTTCGGCGGTTATTACGATGTGCGTGAGCTCATCGCTGCCGTGGCCACCGGGGCCATGCCCACCGCCCAAGGATGGCAGAGGTGGCAGCCCGCCCCTAGGGCCCGCCAGGTGCTGCAGCGCAGCCTCCTGTACTATGTTCCCGACGCCAGGGAGCGCGAGAGATTGGCTATAGCCCTGGAAGTGGGCCGCCTTCCCCTTGGCGAGGTCTCGCTGACGGCAAGCCTTATTTACCAGGTCCTGAACGCCCAGGACCCCTTGCTGGCCCTACAGGCCCTCTCTCAGGCCCCGCCGGAGCTGGCGCGGGTGCTGGACATCCTCTCCCCCCGTACCCATCTACAGAATGTGAGGGCACCCGTCTTCATCGTGGCCGACCGGCACGACCCATTCGTCCCTTATACACAGTCCAGAGCGCTACGGGACGAGCTGCGGGCGATGGATCGCCACGCCATCTACTCTGAGCTGACCATCTTCCGGCACGTGACTCCAGCCCTGCAGGCCAACCCGTTGGCTTTCCTGGCCGATATTATGCGCCTGTGGGGTCAAGGGTTCGGGTTCCTGGCCCGTCTGCGCTAGGCCGCCTCCTGCTGCCGCCGCAACCTCTCGCGCACTCTCTCCAGGGCAGGGGCCGTCCGTTCCCGGATGCGCTGTCGCATCTCTGCCCCGGCGCTGGGCGCCACCATGAGGCCCAAGGCCAGTCCTACCACCAGCCCCATCAAGAAGCCGACCAACAAGCCGCGCATCGCTCTCCACCCCCCGCTCGAACATCTAACACCATTCTACCGCCAAAAAGATGTCGCCCCCCATCTTGTGCTTGTGCAGTGTGGCATCCCAGCGCCACCGCCCACCATGCGCACCACCTCTAGGACGTCCCCCTCCTGAAGGGTGACCTGGGCCCACAGGTGACGAGGGACCACTTCCCCGTTGCGGGCCACGGCCACATGTCGGGCATCGGCCGGCAGCTCCGCCACGTATTCGGCGATGGTCATGGGGCGCGGGAGCTCTATCTGCTCGCCATTGATGATGACCTTCATGCCCTTAGCCCTGCCCAGCTCCTTTCCAAGGCCTCCCGCAGGCGCCGGGCCGCCGCTATCATGTCCCCGCTACCCAATATAGCAGATATGACAGCTATACCTGCCGCCCCTGCCCTCACCACCTCCGTCACCCGCCCTTCGTCGATGCCACCGATGGCCAGCACAGGTATCTTTAAGGCACTGGCCACGTCCCGCACAAGTTGAGGCCCCGCCCCTGCCACCCCGGGATGGGAAGGAGTGGGATATATAGGCCCTACCACTACGTAGTCCGCCCCCTCCTCTTGTGCTCGCAGGGCCTCTTTCAAGCCATGGACGGACCGGCCCACCAGCATCCTCTCCCCCACCAGACGGCGGGCAGCGGCCACTGGCAGGCCCGCCTCGGGGAGGTGGACGCCTTGAGCATGGCAGGCCAGGGCCACATCCACCCGGTCGTTGATGACCAACAGGGCTTCGTCTGCCATGGCCCGGCGCAGCTCCAGCGCCAAAGCCAGCAGCTGGCCAGCCGGGAGGTCTCTCTCTCGGAGCTGCACCACCCCTACCCCACCTGCTGTCGCCTGGGCCACCGCCTGGGGCAACGGCAGAGAGGACAGGTGGCGGTCGGTCACCAACATGAGGCAGGGAAGGGGCAAAGATGATGCTCTCACCCCTTCACCCCCCTCGCTCACGACATGAGGGTGAACGAAGGAACCTCATCATCGGAGTGCCAAGGCCAGGGAGGGAGGTCAACACCTCAAGAGGCTGGCCTGGGCACCCCCTCCATGGGGCTGGAGGCCTCCGCCAGGGCCTTCTTGGGGATGCGGCCCGCCAAGAAGGCCTTGCGTCCCGCCTCCACCCCCAGACGAAAGGCCTCCGCCATGAGGACCGGGTCCTTGGCCTGGGCGATGGCCGTGTTCACCAGTACAGCATCGGCCCCCACCTCCAGGGCCAAGGACGCGTCGGATGGGGCCCCAAGGCCAGCATCCACCACCACTGGCACTTTGGCATTCTCGACGATGATCTGGATCTCCTCCAGGGTAAAGATGCCCCGCCCAGAGCCTATGGGCGAGCCCAGGGGCATGACGGTGGCACACCCCACCTCCTCCAGCTGCTTGGCCAGCACCGGGTCGGCGTGGATGTAGGGCAGCACCACGAACCCCTCCGCTACTAGCTGCTCCGCCGCCCGCAGTGTCCCGATGGGGTCGGGCAGGAGGTAGCGGGGGTCGGGCACCACCTCCAGCTTGATCCAGTTGGTGCCCGTCAACTCCCGCGCCAAGCGAGCGATAAAGATGGCCTCCTCAGCGGTGCGGCAACCGGCCGTGTTGGGCAAGATCTGATACTTGTTCCAATCGATGTAGTCCATGAGGTTGGGCTCACCTGGCCGATCCAGGGGGAGACGCCTTATAGCCACCGTCACCATCTCCGCCCCTGAGGCCTCGATGGCCTTCACCATCTCCTCCATGGACCGGAACCGCCCCGTGCCCACAATGAGACGGGAGCGGAACTTCTTGCCAGCGATCTCTAGGTAGTCCTCCATCCCCTCATCTCCCTACTCGCTCTCCTCATCTCCCTACTCGCTCTCCACATAGAGACGGGAGCCAGCGCGCCGGAACTCCTCCGCCTTCTCCTTCATGCCCTCCTGAAGGGCCTCCTCCAGGGGGATACCGCGTCGGCGGGCATATTCCTGCACCTCCTGGGTGATCTTCATGGCGCAGAACTTGGGGCCGCACATGGAGCAGAAGTGGGCCACCTTGGCCCCAGGAGCGGGCAGGGTCTCGTCGTGGTAAGCGCGAGCTGTTTCTGGGTCCAGGGAGAGGTTGAACTGGTCCTCCCACCGGAACTCGAAGCGGGCCTTGGAGAGGGCATCGTCCCAGCGTTGGGCCATGGGGTGACCTTTGGCGAGGTCGGCAGCGTGGGCGGCGATGCGATAGGCGATGACCCCCTGCTTGACGTCCTCCTTATTGGGCAGGCCCAGGTGCTCTTTGGGGGTCACATAGCACAGCATGGCCGTGCCATACATGGCGATCATGGCCGCCCCGATGGCCGATGTGATGTGGTCGTAGCCAGGGGCGATATCGGTGACGATGGGCCCCAGAGTGTAGAAGGGGGCCTCATGGCACCACTCCATCTGCAGCTCCACGTTCTCCCTCACCTTGTGCATAGGGACGTGGCCCGGGCCCTCGATCATCACTTGCACATCGTATTCCCAGGCTATCTTGGTCAGCTCCCCCAGGGTGCGGAGCTCCGCCAGCTGGGCCTCGTCGTTAGCATCGGCGATGGAGCCAGGGCGTAGACCATCGCCCAAGGAGAGGGAGACATCATAGGTGCGGGCGATCTCGCAGATCTCGCGGAAGTGGGTGTAGAGGAAGTTCTCCTGGTGATGGGCCAAGCACCAGGCAGCCATGATGGATCCCCCACGGGAGACGATGCCCGTCACCCTCTTAGCCGTTAGAGGAATGTAGCGCAGGAGCACGCCAGCGTGTATCGTCCAGTAGTCCACCCCTTGCTCGGCCTGCTCGATGAGGACGTCCCTGAACACCTCCCAGGAGAGGTCCTCCGGCCTGCCGCCTACCCTCTCTAGCGCCTGGTAGATGGGCACTGTGCCCACGGGCACCGGGGAGTTGCGAAGGATCCACTCCCTGGTGGTGTGGATGTATTTGCCGGTGGAGAGGTCCATCACCGTGTCCGCCCCCCAGTGGATGGCCCAGATCATCTTCTCCACCTCTTCGGCCACCGAGGAGGCCAAAGCCGAATTGCCGATGTTGGCGTTGACCTTCACCAGGAAGTTGCGGCCGATGATCATGGGCTCCAGCTCAGGGTGGTTGATGTTGGCGGGGATGATGGCCCGGCCACGGGCCACCTCCTGTCGCACGAACTCCGGGTCTACCCCCTCCCTTATGGCCACAAACTCCATCTCCGGGGTGACGATGCCACGACGGGCGTAATGCATCTGCGTCACCGCCCGCCCCGCCTTGGCCCGCAGGGGCCGGCGTCGCTGAGGCAGGCCGAAACGGCGCTCCTCTCCCGGTCGCAGACCATCGTCCCGAGGGTCCAGAGACCTGCCCTCATACTCCTCCACATCCCCCCGCTCTAGGATCCAGGCCAGACGAATGGGAGGCAGTCCCCGTGCCAGGTCCTTCTCCACGTCCGGGTCGGAGTAGGGGCCGCTGGTGTCGTAAAGGCGCAGCGGGGGGTTCTCCTCCTCGCCCCTCGCTGTCTTGGTGGGCGACAGAAGCACCTCACGGAAGGGCACGCGTATATCAGGGCGCGAGCCTACCACGTACACCTTGCGGCTGTTGGGAAACGCCGGGGGAATGGGGGCCCTTATGGTCTCCAATGCCTGTGCCACCTTTGCCTCACCTCCAAAGGCCGATGCCTTAGCCGGGGGACCTGACTTTTGCAGGGGGAGGGGACGGCGGTACCAAGAGGGCTTCAGCTTGGCCTGCCGTGCCCTTCCCTCCGCTGGCATTACCCAGGTCAGGTTCCGACGGTCGCCCCGCTACGGTCGGGGCCTCTCAGCCCGGCCGGCCCGGGCAGAGCCCAGGCACCCGAGCTCCCGATCGGGCCTGTCCACCGGCAGGCTCTACCGTCAGCTTATACCCCTGCCCAAGGGATGTCAACTCGCCCTTTCCGGGGGAGCCCGCCACCAGGCCCAGAAGTGGTGCAAAGGCCGCCGCCCCCGACCCACGGGGAAGGCATGGGCCAGGGCCTGGGCCACGAAATCCTTGGCCTGGCGCACAGCCTCCAGGGGCTCCATCCCCCGCGCCAGGAAGGCAGCGATGGCCGTGGCGAAGGTACAGCCGGTGCCATGGGCCGCCACCCCCTGCAGCCGGGGGGCCGAGAGCTCCAGATAGGCTTGGCCGTCATAGACAAGGTCCACTGCCAACGGCCCCTCGCCATGCCCACCTTTCACGACCACCAGTTTTGGCCCAAGGGACCGGATCTCCTTGGCTGCCAACCGCATGTCAGACGGATCCCCCAGGGGGTGACCCACCAGCCTCTCCGCCTCCGGCAGGTTAGGGGTGACCACTGTGGCCAGGGGGAGGAGGAGACGCCTCAGGGCCTCTATCCCGTCATCCGTGAGGAGAGGGAAGCCATCGTGGGAGGAGATAACGGGATCCACCACCAGGTGGGGGAGGGAGTGTTCCCGCACCTTGGCAGCCACCACCTCCACTGTCTCCGCCGTGGCCAGCATGCCCGTCTTGACAGATGCCAAGGCCATGTCACGAGCAATGGCGTCCAATTGAGCAGCCACCAAGGCAGCGGGCAGGGGAAATACTTCCCTGACCCCCGCGGTATCTTGAACGGTGACGGCCGTGACCACCGTGGCCGCATAGACTTGCAGCGCGGCACAGGTCTTGAGGTCGGCCTGGATACCTGCCCCCCCACTGGGGTCGGAGCCAGCGATGCTCAATACGCATGGGGTGCGGTCCATCCCCCAGCACCGTATCCCTATCCGAGGGTCAGGTCAAGCCAGAGCTGACGTCAGGACGGGCGCCTAATATAATGAGGGAGCAGCCTGAGGACGACCATGCGCGCTCACATCAAGGTGCAGACACGCGGCAGGGAATCCTTGGAGGACATCACCTCCGAGGTGAGGGAGGTGGTGCGAAGAAGCGGCATCGTTCAGGGCCTTTGCTACCTCTTCGTGCCTCACACCACCGCCGGCATCATCATTAACGAGAACGCCGACCCTTCGGTATGTCAGGACATCCTAGAGCGTCTGGCGGCCTTGGTGCCCCGCAACGGCCGCTACCATCACCTGGAGGGCAACGCCGACGCCCACATCAAGAGCAGCCTAGTAGGGCAGGGGGCCTGGGTCCCTGTGGAGGGAGCCGACCTGGCCCTGGGCCGCTGGCAGGGCATCTTCTTGGCCGAGTTCGATGGACCACGGGAGAGGACCGTCATCGTCACCTTGATACCCACCCCGGGAGGAGCGCCATGACCTTGCCTCAGGAGCAAGAGGCACGGGTGGAGGAGGCCGCCCACATCATCCTCCGATCACGGCACGTGGTAGCCCTGGTGGGGGCAGGCCTCTCCGTGGAGTCAGGAATCCCCCCTTTCCGGGGCCCAGGAGGCCTCTGGACCAAGTATGGGGAGCCCGACATGTTGGGCTACCAGCGCTTTCTGGAAGACCCCAAGAGCTGGTGGGAGGAGCAGATGCGCCCTTCCCCAGTGTACCGGGAGTTACTAGAGGCCCTAGACCAGGCGCGCCCTAACCCCGGACACTACGCCCTGAAGGAGATGGAAGACCTGGGTTTCCTCCACCACATCATCACCCAGAACATCGATAACCTGCACCAAGAGGCAGGGAGCCGCAACATCACGGAGATCCATGGCAACCGCCGCAAGCTGCGATGTATAAGGTGTCATACCCGCTGGTGGGTGGAGGAATTCGAGATCAAGGAGATGCCGCCGCGTTGCCCCCACTGTGGGGGCATAGTAAAGTCGGACACCGTCATGTTCGGGGAGCCCATACCTCCCGATGCCCTGGACGAATGTATCCGCCAGACGGCCATGTGTGATTGCATGCTCCTGGTGGGCACCTCGGGCGTAGTCTACCCCGCTGCAGGCTTCCCTGTGGACGTGAAAAGACAGGGGGGGAAGCTCATCGAGGTGAACCCTATGGAGACGGCCCTCACCGACCTGTGCGATGTGGTCATCCGGGCCCCGGCGGGCGTCGCCCTGCCGGCGCTGGTGGGGAAGCTGAAGGAACTTTCCCACAGACCATAAAGGGGGTGGGAAACGATGCTGGCACTGGAAGGCATCAAGGTGCTCGACCTCACCATCTGGCAGCAGGGGCCTATGGCCTCCGCCGTCCTGGCTGACTTCGGAGCGGACGTCATCAAGGTGGAGGGCCCCAATGCCATCGACCCTGGCCGCTCCCTGGTGATGTACGCCCTCCGCCCCGACGCCCCCAACGCCTACTTCGAGACCCATAACCGCAACAAGCGGAGCATCGTGGTGGACCTGCAGCAGGAGAAGGGGCGAGAGGTGCTGCGGCGCCTGGTGCGTGGGGTGGATGTCCTAGTCCAGAACTTCCGCCCTGGGGTGGCCCAGCGGCTGGGCCTGGACTACGATAGTCTCCGTCCCCTCAACCCCCGCCTTATATATGCCTCCGCCTCTGGGTTCGGGCTGCGGGGCCCCGAGTCCCATCTGCCGGCCCTCGATCCCCTGGTGCAGGCCCGAGGCGGCATCATGAGCATCACCGGCGAGCCCGATGGCCCCCCTTGCCGCACCGTCAACGGCCTGGCCGACCAGGTGGGGGCCTTTCTCCTGGCCCTGGGGGTGATGGTGGCCCTCTATCACCGGGAGCGCACCGGTCAGGGCCAGATGGTAGACGGCTCCCTGTTGCAAGCCGCCCTCGCTGTGCAGGCTTGGAACATCAACACCTTCCTCCTCACGGGCACCTATGGCGGCCAGCCTATTCCCCGTATCTCCCGTCGCCTCACCAGTCCCCTTTGGAACCATTACCGGTGTAGAGATGGGCGCTGGATCCAGCTGGCCATGGCCCAACTGGGCCGCTACTGGCCCGTGTTCCGCAGGGTGATGCAGGAGGCCACGGGCGTCCTGCTGGAGCCAGAGGTGCTGGATATCCAGTGGCTCCGCTTTCACGCCTCCGAGCTCATGCAGCTCATCCAGAAGCTGGACGAGCTATTCCTGCAAAGGTCAGCTCAGGAATGGGTGGAGCTTTTCCGCCAGCACGATCTTCTCTGTGAGGTGGTGCAAGAGTACGCCGACCTGCCGCACGACCCCCAGGTCATAGCCAACGACATGATAGTGGAGGTGGATCACCCCCAGTACGGTCGGATTAAGATGGTCAACACTGGGGTCAACCTGAGCCTGACGCCCCCATCCATCCGCCGCCCCGCCCCTGAGTTCGGCCAACATACAGAAGAGGTGCTGCTGGAGTTTGGCTTTACCTGGGAGGAGATCGAAGCCCTAAGGCGGGAGGGGGTCATCGGGCCCCGTGCCTGATGGCTTCTCCCTGCGACATTATAGCCCGCAGTCGGCGCAAGGCCCGCAGGAGGAGGACCCGGGCGTTGCCCTCGCTGACGCCCATCACTTGCGCCACCTGACGGTGGGAGAGGCCCAGCTCGAACCTGAGGGAGAGCACCTGCTGGTATCGCTGGGGCAGGCAGGCCATGGCCTTCCACATGCGCCTTCGCTCGTCTTGGTCCAAGGCTGCCTCCTCAGGCGAGTCATCGAACCTCTCCGCCTGCTCCCACCACCGCGAGGTCCTGGCCTGCGCCCGCACATAGCTCACCAACAGGTTGTGGGCGATGCTAAAGAGCCAGCTTTCCACCGCCCCCTTGTTCCGCAGGCTGTCCCAGTGCAGATAGGCCCGCAGGAAGGCCTCGGCCACGATGTCTTCGGCCACCTCCCGCTGGGGAAGACGACTCAGGACGTAGGCCATGAGGCGTGGGAAATAGGCCTCGTAAAGACGGCAGAACTCCACCTGGCTCGGGCCGTTGGCCCGGTGGCACCCATCGTCTCTCCCTTGGTCCATAGACCTGCCCTCCCTTGTAATCTCCCCCTCCCCCTCCCCGTCTAACTTGTGAAGTTCAGTTCAGGCTTTGCCTTTCAGGCAAAACCAAACACGAAAATTTTTGCCTGAAAGCTCAAAGCAGCTTTTTCAAACGGGAAATTCAATTCTAGCATAGCCGTGCCAAAGGCGGATGGGCCTGTGGATGAGGGCCAGTTTTCGAAAGGTTTTCCACAAGGGGAGACGGCGAGGAGAGGACGATGGCGGAGGGGCGAAGGTGGCGCCTTCTGAGCAATCACGGGCTCGTGCTGGCCTACATCGCCCGTGACCCCCACGCCACCCTGCGCCAGATGGCCCAAGGGCTGGGCCTCACCGAGAGGGCTGTCTACCGCCTGGTGGCCGATCTGGAGGAGGCTGGCCTTATCGCCAAGCAGAAGGTGGGCCGCCGTAATGCCTATTCCGTGAACTGGTCGCGCCTCCTGGACCAGGAGGCGGGGCCAGCTTTCACCATGGGCGAGTGGCTAAGCCTAATTCAGAGAGGGGTGCAAGGCCTCGGCCCTCAGCCAGGCCAGGATACGGGCGGGATGCCGTAACGCTCGCTCCCCCCCACTACGAAGAACTCCACGATGCCATACCCCTCGTCGTCCCCGAGCCGAAAACGGCACAGCTGGTCGAACCCCACGGCCTGCTGGTCGGCCTGGGCCAGAGCCTTGGAGTCGTCCTCTGACCACCTGGGCCCTGGGCCACCGATGAAGATGGATGTCAGCTCCTGGGCCTCCAACTCCCAGTGCCCACCCCCCTCCAAAGCCAAGCGGAAGAGGCCTCGGCGGGGCCTACGCGTCCCTGGCCACAGCTCCAGCTCATGTGCCATGCCCGAGAACCTGGTGATGGGGCCCTCCTCGGGCACCTTGGCCCCATCGAAGTGGACTGCCTGGCCAGCCCGCGTCTCCCACAGCCAGGCAGTGATGCAGTACTGGGGAAACTGGGCGGAGACCCAGATCCACACGTCCACGTCCTGCAACACCCTGATGCCCCAAGACCGGTCGCGCATCCCCACCAACCCTTCTGATAACGTCACCGGGCCGATCCGGAACTGGCCACGGTAGCGCCCGGCCTGAGTATAGTGGTACTGGCGCACCACCAGGCGCCCATCCTTGCTCCACTCGATGGGGGAGAAGGCGAAGGGCGGGCACCGGGCCTGGAACTCCAGGGAGGCGGCGATATCGTTCTCGGGGTCGGAGAGCTGCAGACGCCAGCTTTTCATGGGTTCCACCACCTGGAAGGAGAGCCCCTCCACCTGCATGTTATGGCGGTCTCCCTCCATGGCGCGGAAGCGGTAACAGGAGTAATGTTGCCCCTCATAGACCACAAATAGGTAGGCGTCCATGGCCTGGCGGTTGGGGTAGGCACCTAGGCCAGTGATAGCTACAAACCTGCCATTCCAGTCGTGGATGTTGAAGTAGAAACGGTCCTGCCAAGCCTGGTGGTCGGAGGCCACCTGGGCGATAGGCTTCTCCGTCTGGTGGACTAAGAACTCGTCCAAGGGCCCGATCATCTCTTCCCTCCCTTCAAGTCCACCGATATGATAGCAGCAGGCCCTGGGCCCGAAAAGGAGCCCATATACGATGGAGGGATGCCTATGCGTTGGATGGTCAAGCCATGGCCCTGGCAGCCCCCTAAGGTGGCCCTGGTGGAGGTGCACGGCCCCCTTCTCCAAAGTGGCCGAGTAGGAGAGCTAGCGCGGGCTATCACCGCCCTGGCCCAACAGCCCTGGGTGCGGGCTGCAGTGGTGGACATAGACTCATCCGGGGGCTCGGCCACCCTGGCTGAGCAGCTTCACCGGGCCGTGGGCCGTCTCTCCCAGAGCAAGCCGGTGGTGGCCTACGTGAGCAATGTGGCCCTCTCGGGTGCCTACCTGGTAGCCTGTGCCGCCCGCCGCATCGTGGCCCCGCCCACTGCCCTCGTGGGGTCCATCGGCGTCATCATCGCCAGGCCAGTGGTGCGGGAGCTGCTGGAGAGGATCGGCGTGCGCATGTTCGTCAGCCGCGTGGGAGAGCACAAGGACATGATGCAACCCTGGCGAGAGCCCACCCCTGAGGAGGTGGAGAAGTTGGCCGCCCTCCGTGATGAGTACTACGAGTGGTTCATCAGAAGGGTGGCGGAGGCCCGCCGCTTGCCCCTGGAGGAGGTGCGCAGATACGCCACCGGCGAGTTCTTTACCGCCAGCCGAGCACGGGAGCTGGGCCTTGTGGACGACCTGGGCGACCTGGAGATGGCTCTAGATATGGCCTGCGAGATGGGTCGCACCCCCAGACAGCTAGTCTCCGTGCGGCCCCGCCGCCCTCTCCTGGAGCGCATCCTCTCGCCCGTGGGCGCCGCCCTGGCTGAACGAATGCTACAGGAGGTGGAGGCACGCCTACATATGCAGGTCCTGCTCCACCCTTAATCTTCGAAGACCGTATCGATGCGGGAGGAAGCGTTAAAGAAGTACTGCAGGGACTGGTTGAAGCGGTAAAAAGCGTCCCGGCGCAGCCCATCGTGGGAGCGGGCAAACCCCTCCGGCATCTCCAGGTCGATGGTATTGAGGGTGTGCTGGTGGTCGGCCTTCCCGTGGGCTTTGATGTTCTCCAGCATCTCTCGCCACAGGGCAAAAGGGCCCTCCAGCCAGAAATCGGCCTCCTCTGCCTCCTCCTCCGATACCTCCCGCACGTCGGCTACCTCGAAGGCCTCGAAGGTCACCAGATAGTACTTCTGCCGGTCGGTGATCTTGATGCCCATAGTGGTGTCGCAAGTGCCTATGCGGCGGAACCCCTCATCATGGTTGACCATCTCCTTCAGGATTTGGAACCACTCCAGAGATGGGAACACCGCCTTTGCCTGGGCGACCTCCTGAGTCATGACGTCCCTCCCGTGGTGACGGTGACCTCTTGGTGCTGGGGAAGCCACTGCCTAAGGTAGAAGAAGAGGTATTGCCGCCTCTCGGGCATGCCCGCCGCCTCCAGCCGCCATAGGTAGTCAGCTATCCAGCGCCGGCGGAAGCGGTGCAGCAGCTGCCAGCCCCGCTTCAGCTCCTCCCTCCCCAGGCCACCACCCAGAAGCACCACTAGGGCCTCCTGGAGGGTGGGGTCTTTATCGTCCTCGTAGGCGAAGAAGGCCTCTATCTTCTGCAGGTAGCCGTCCACTTCTAGGCGGCACTCGGGCTTACGCAGCAGGAAGTAGCGCAGGTGCTCCACCCCATAGGCCGTCTGGCGGGCCAGGTCCTGCATGGTGAGCGCGAAGATAAGCGCATCGCCCTCGCTGCGGGCCGTGTAGTAGCCCACCTGGCACAGATGCATGAGGAAAGAAGTGTTAAAGATGAACATCATGGTGGAGGCCTCGGTCCAGCGGCGGGCGTCCTTGATGGGCCGCAAGTAGTAGCCAGGGCTCTGGCGCCCCATCCCCACGCCGTTGAGGTAGGCCCGCTTGCGAAACACGTCCATGTGACGCGCATAGTCGAAGCCCGCCGTGGCCATATAAACCTTCACCTCGTGGTAGCCGTAGCTCATCTCCTTGAGCCACTTGCCTATGGTGTCGGATATGACCATGGCGTTCTGGCACATATAAGTGCATAGCTGACAGAGGGCCTGCTCCAACGGCTCAGGGAGGGGAGGGATGTCGTCCCAAGGGATGTGGGTAGCCGGCTTCCACTGCCTCTGGATGGCCTCCTCATAGAGGTCGGCAGCGTGATCGGCCCAAAGCTCGGCCTTCTCATAGATGCTGTACCCCATGGATGGGGAGAGGGGGTTGGGTGCCGCCCCCCGGGGCATCTCCGTCTGCCGCGGCCAGTAGTCGGGGATATCGCCGTAGGAGCCCACGTTGAGGGAGCCCAAGGTAAGCCCTTTCTTGCCGGGCCTGACGCGTATGCCCCATTCCGTCCTGGCGTTCATCCACTCCAGGGTGACAGGAGGGCCTCCCGCCTCGCGGGCCCTCTCCCGCAGGATGACCACACGCTCCATCTGGTCGGCGCGCAGTCCCGACTCCAGGAAATCCTTCACCTGCTGCATGGATAGGCCAGCGCGCACGGCCCTTTTTATGAGCTCCTCTGGCCAGCGACGCTGGCGGGCCAGCTGCTGAACCTCCGGCGGTATGTGCACCTCGCCCCCTGCCCGCACTCGCTCCTGCTCATCTAGGTAGGCGGCCACCTGTTCGGGCTGCGCCCCTGCCCTAATCTGAGCGGCTATCAGGGATGGAGGGAACCCCAGGGCCAGGGCACGGCGCACCAGATCCAGGGGGAAGCCCTTCTCATGGGCTACCTGGGCAAGATCCTCCGGAATCTGCAGCTCCTCACCCATGGCGCACCGCCCAGTGAGGCTCAGCTGTCTAGGAAGGCCCGCAGGGCGGGGCTGAGGCGGTATCGGCGCTCAGGCAGACCAGCCACCTCCAGCCGGTGGACATATTCGTGGACCTGGCGCCGCCGCAGCTGCATGAGCCAGTCGAACCCCTTGTCGATGTTCTTGCGGCCACCACCAGCCAGAACCATGATGGCCTCGTCGAAGACGGGGGAGGCCGCCGAGTGGCCCGACTGTATGTCTAGCGAGAGGGGGCCCTCGATCTTGTCCAGATAGTAATGGATCTCCTCCCGCCGCCAGGGCTGCGTCTCCAAGATGTGCTTGAGGTGCATGACGCCGAAGGCGATGTGGCGGGACTCGTCTTGGGCGCAGAGGCGGAAGATGGTCTTCTCCGCCTCGCTGTAGGCCAAAGCCTCGCCAGAGCGGAAGAGGGTCTGCACCAAGGCCTCGGCGAAGACATGCATGATGGCCGAGAACTCGCTGAAGTCCTGGCACTCCAGGATGATACGCAGCCCGGCCCCCGTGCTCTCCTGCATGAGGCCGCCGCCATTGGCCAGGGCCCGCTTGCGGAACACGTCCAGGTGCCGGGCCTCGTCCATGATCTGAGTCAGGAGGAAGAGCTTTACCTCGTACCACTCGGGGTTAATGCGCTCCAACCACTGGCCTGGAGTGTCGCCGGCGATGAACTCTACCTCCGTAAGGAAGGTGGCGAACTGGCACCAGGCACGCTCTATGTCGTCGGGCAAGGGCTTGAGGGTGTGCCATGGGATGTCAGTGGCCGAGGACCACTGCCGCTGTACAGCTTCCTCATAGAGCAGGCGCACGTTGTCGGCCCATGTCTCGTGTCGCACTGGGTAGTACCAGTTGTGGCGAGCGGCGGCTGGGTGCCGCTGCGCCCCCTTGGGGCGGGCGGAATAGTCGTCGCTCACGTCCACCGTTTCCGTGAGGGCCTCCACCTGCTCGATGGTCAGGCCCTTGCGAGTAGGGCGCAGCCGCGTGGCCTCGATGCGCGCCCGATCCTCAGGCCTCAGCCAGTCCAACCGCAATGGCGGCAAGTCCTCGTCGTGCGTAAGCTTGTAGAGCATATCCTTATCCATGCTTGCCCCTCCCCCTAGCAAGCGCTTAACCTGCAAGCTTCCCTTTCATTTTATGCATGCTGACAACCATGTCAAGCCTTAGAGGACGTAAGATGGGGACGGCCTTGAATATTGATGTCGTGCCAGGCTCAGGATGTAATGGTGTTACCACTCAGTAAGGAGCAGAGCGCTACCCTTGGCGATAGCGCTCTGCTCCACCATCAACCCCTGTCAAGCCGTTTCGCCAGCTCCTGAGCTACCGAGGCAGCGCGACGTGCACCTCCCTCCCGATGGGTGATGTGTCGGGCTGCCGTCCCACGGGTAGCCCGGCCACGTGGCGCAAGACCTTAAGGGCGTCCACGACGTCCACATCCCCAT
>JAVVHA010000019.1 GCA_032249735.1 Dehalococcoidia bacterium
TGGCGGTGGCCGGCTGGCGCCTGCGCCGCGGCCTGAGCTAAAGGCCTGAGGACGGCTAGCGGACCCGGGGGATCCGAGGGATGGGTCCCCCGGGCCGCCTTTTTATGGGGGGCCTGTGAGGCCTCAGTGGTGGGAGGAGGTCTGTGCCTCGCGACGGGGGCGGTGGGGCTCGTAGCCCACCAGGCGGCGCAGGCCGGCCAGGAGAAGCCCCAAAAAGGCAGCCCCCGCGGCGGCGATGGCCGTCAGGAGGGGGTAGCGGAGGAGGTCGGGGCGGGCGGCACCCACACCCACCTGGAAGGAGAGAGAGCCAGTGGTGGGCTCTCCCGTGGCCTGGGAACGCACCTGGAAGAAGACCGAGAACCGGCCCTTGGACCCTTGCGGCCACTGGGGCGTCAGCAGCAGGCAGGTGGCGTCCTGGCTGAAGGCGATGGTAGCGGGCAAGGGAGTGCCCAGGGCATCAGTGACGGATGCCCTGTACTGGGATGGGCTGGCGTGGGCCAGGGGCTCGCTGAAGCAGAGGCGGACCACGGGGGGAGGCTGGCCGAGGCGGGAGTCAGGGCCAGGATAGGAGCTCACAAGGGTGGGCTGAGCCGAGGCCTGGGGAGGGGAGAGGGAGGCCCACAGCCCCAGGGAGGCGATAGCGGCGGGTAAGAGCAGCTTGCGCATCCTCTTCCTCCTTCAAGGGCCTTATATTACCAGGACGTGGGCCTTAGCGATAGGTTCCTTGTGAATGAGGGGAGGGCTTGATATAATCGGGTCGGGAACGGCGCCCGGAGCGGGCCTGGCCCCTTCGGGCGCCGTCCGCCAAAAGAGGCGATGAAGGCCGCTGCCGTAAGGACATCATCCAAAGGTAGGGACATGGTTGCTCCCCTCTCGCCGCGGTATCGGCGTGTGGTGGCCAAGGTGGGCACCAACGTCCTCACCGCCGGGGGCGACCGTCTGGACCTGGAGGTTATGGCGTCCCTGGTGGGGCAGGTGGCCCGCCTGCGGGAACAGGGTGTGCAGGTGGCCATGGTCTCCTCGGGGGCCATCGCCGCCGGTCGCCACCGGCTAGGGGTGAAAGGGGAGGCGCGGGATGTGCCGCAGAGGCAGGTACTGGCGGCCGTGGGCCAGCCCGACCTTATGTACGCCTATCAGCAGCTCTTCGCCTGGCACGGCATCACCATAGCCCAGACCCTCCTGTCCCGCCGCGACCTGAGCGACAGACAAGGGTACCTCAATGCTCGCAATACCCTCATGGCCCTGCTGCAACTGGGTGTGGTCCCCATCGTCAACGAGAACGACGTGGTGGCGGTGGAGGAGATCGAGGGAGCGGCCATCGGCGACAACGATACCCTCTCAGCCCTGGTGGCCAACCTGGTGGACGCCGACCTTTTGGTGATCCTGACAGACACTGATGGCCTCTATACAGCCGATCCTTACCTGGACCCGCAGGCCCAGCTCATCAGGCGGGTGGAGCGTATCGATGCCGAGGTGGAGCGGTTGGCAGGGGCTAGCCATGGCCCAGGGCGCGGGGGGATGATCACCAAGGTGCAGGCAGCTAGGCTGGCCACCGCCAGTGGCACCCATGTGGTCATCGCCAACGGCCACAGCCGCGATGTGCTGGTGCGGGTGGTGGCAGGGGAGGAGGTGGGCACCCTCTTCCCAGCGGCCATCGACCGTCTCGAGAGCCGCAAGCGGTGGATGCTCTCAGGTCTCTCCTGGCGGGGGCGCATCGTCATCGATGAAGGAGCGGTGAAGGCTTTGCGGGGAGGCAAGGCCAGCCTCTTGCCGGCGGGCGTGGTGGGCACGGCGGGGGATTTCCAGCGTGGGGATGTGGTGGCCATCGTGGACGCCCAGGGCCAGCAGGTGGCCTGCGGCATCGCCAACTACTCAGCACAGGAGGTGGAGGCCATCAAGGGCCTCCGCTCGGACCGTATCGCTGAGCTTCTAGGCTATACCTACGGGCAGGAAGTGGTCCACAGGGATAACTTGGTGCTCATGTGAGGTGATGCGATGGGTTCGGTGCTCAAGTGGCGCCGACGTAAGATACGTCGTCACAAGTACAAGAAGCTGCGGAAGAAGATGCGCTGGCAACGCCGCCACGGCTAGCCCGCTCCCAGCGCGGGGCCGCTGCGGCGGCAACCCTCACAGCTTGGCCGTGGCGGGGGAGGCGAAAGGTCATGACGGCGATAGCAAGCGAGTTGGAGCTCATGGGTCAGTCGGCCCGCAGGGCGGCCAAGACTTTGGCCCGCACCTCCACCGAGGTGAAGAACCGTGCCCTCCGTAACATCGCCCGCCTGCTAGTGGAACGACAGGAGGAGGTTCTGGCTGCCAACCGCGAGGACATGGAGCAGGCGCGGGCCATGGGGCTGGGGGAGGCTGTGCTGGACCGGTTGGTCCTCTCCCCTCAGAAGCTGGAGGCCATAGCCAGGGACGTGGAAAACGT
This sequence comes from Dehalococcoidia bacterium, assembly GCA_032249735.1. Taxonomy (GTDB): domain Bacteria; phylum Chloroflexota; class Dehalococcoidia; order SM23-28-2; family HRBIN24; genus JAVVHA01. The sequence continues at coordinate 2,429 of JAVVHA010000019.1, forward strand.
GGCCCTCCTTCCCGACCCCGTTGGGGAGGTATTCGACATGCGGACCCTCCCCAACGGCATGCAGGTGGGCAAGAAGCGGGTCCCCTTGGGGGTCATCGCCGCCATATACGAGAGCAGGCCCAACGTGACGGTGGACATAGCCTGCCTTTGCCTTAAGGCGGGCAATGCCTGCATCTTGCGGGGAGGCAAGGAGGCCATCAATTCCAATAAGGCTCTGGTGCGCCTGCTGCGCCAGGGCATAGCGGAGGCAGGGGCGCCCGTGGACGCTGTACAACTGGTGGAGAACACCGACCGCGCTCTGGTGGGCCAACTGCTGCGCATGCGTCAGTACATCGACCTGGTGGTGCCTAGGGGAGGGGCGGAGCTCATCAACCTGGTGGTGGAGCAGGCCACCATGCCCGTACTGGTGGGAGGTGTGGGGGTCTGTCATACCTATGTGGACCGGGCCGCCGATCTGGACAAGGCCCTACGGGTGGTGGACAACGCCAAGACCCGTCGCTGGACCATCTGCAACGCCCTAGACACCCTATTGGTGCACCGCGAAATCGCCCCCCGCTTCCTGCCCCTGCTGGGTCGCATATGGGCGGAGAAAGGCATCGAGATGCGCTGCGACCCTGAGTCCCTGGCCATCCTGCAGCAGGTGGAGGGGCTTAAGGTGCGGCCAGCCCAGGCCGAGGACTTTGGCAAGGAGTTCCTAGCGCCTGTGGCTGCCGTCAAGGTGGTGGGCTCCCTGGAAGAGGCCCTGGAGCACATCGACCGATATGGCACTGGCCACTCCGACGCCATCGTCACCGAGGACTATTCGGCGGCCATGCGGTTTCTGGACGAGGTGGACACGGCGGTGGTCTACGTTAACGCCAGCACCCAGTTCACCGATGGCGCCCAGTTCGGGCTGGGGGCGGAGATCATCGATTCCACCCAGAAGACCATCGCCCGCGGGCCGGTGGGCCTTCGGGAGATCACTACCTACAAATGGATAGTGCTAGGCAACGGCCACACGAGGCCTTAAAGGTTGGAGGGATATGAGATGCCTGACTTCCGCTTCGAGAGGGAGTGCCGAACCCCTTATTCCGAGTGCTATACGGTGGAAATGGACGGCGATGAGGTAGGGAGGGTGGACATCCACTTCGGCCCCTCTGTGGTCTACGCCACCTTATGCGTCACTGAGCGCCTCACCCAGGAGGAGATCAGGGAACTCATCGCCGAGATCGACGAGCGGCTAGTGCTCACCATGGACCCCATGCGGGAGGATCTGGTGGTCACGGTGTGGGTAGGCCGGGAGGAAGGCGTCTACTCGGAGGAGGAGCTGGAAGCCGAAGAGGAGGAAGAGGAGGAGCCAGAGGGCAACGGCTACCTCAACGAGCCCTAGGCCCTCTTACGGGCCACCAGCTCCCTGGCTTCGGCGGCTATCCTCGATGGGGCGAGGCCGAAATGCTCCAGAAGCTGGTCCCAACGGCCGCTTGTACCGAAGGTGGTCATGCCCACAAAGGCCATGGGCACCGGGCAGGTGCGGGCCACCACCTGGGCCACTAGGCTGCCAAGGCCCCCGTGTACCGAGTGGTCCTCGGCCACCAGGATAGCCCCCGTTTCCTGGGCTGCCGCCACGATGGCCTCCTCGTCCAATGGTCGTAGGGAGGCCATGTTAAGCACGCGGGCCTCAATCCCTTCCTGCGCCAGCAGACGAGCGGCCTCCAAGGCCTGGAAGACCATGTCCCCCGCAGCGACTATGGTCACGTCGCCGCCCGGGCGCAGCATGTGGGCCTTGCCCAGTTGGAAGCGGTAACGCTCGTCGTAAATGATGGGGATCTTGGGCCGGCCCATGCGTATGTAGAAGGGGCCGTAACGGCGGGCGGCCTCCTCGATGGCCTGGGCGCATTCTACCACATCGGCTGGGACCACCACTCGGAAGGTGGGGAGAGCCAGCATGAGGGCCAGGTCCTCCAGGGCTTGGGCGGAGGCCCCGTCCTCGCCCGTGATGACCCCTCCGTGGCTGGCGGCGATCTTGACGTTTAGGTTGGGCTGGGCCACCGCCATGCGTACTTGGTCGTAACAGTGGCCGGGGATGAAGACGGCGAAGGAGCTCACGAAGGCGATCTTGCCGGCGGCAGCCAGCCCCGCCGCTACCCCTACGGCGTTCTGCTCGGCCACTCCCATGGTGAAGAAGCGGTCGGGGAAGCGGCGGCCGAACTGGGCAGCGGTGGTGGACACACCTAGGTCGGCGTCCACCACCACAATGTCCAGCCCCTCCTCGGCCAGGCGGATGAGGGTGGGGCCCAGGGCCTCACGGGTGGCTGCTGTCCTGCCCGTCTGCACCATCACATGAGCTCCTGCAGGGCCCGCTGCGCCTCCTCTGGGGTGGGGGCCTTCCCGTGGTAGGCAGGGTTGTTCTCCATGAAACTGACCCCCTTCCCCTTGATGGTGTGGCATATGACCACCGTGGGCTGGCCATGGTGGTCGCGGGCTGCCTGGAAGGCCTGTACCAGGGAGGGCAGGTGGTGTCCGTCGGTTTCCAGGACGTGCCAGCCAAAGGCCCGCCACTTCTCTCCCAAAGGTTCCATGGACATGATGTTGACGGCGTAGCCATTGGGCCCGATCCAGCCCCCTATGCGACGTCGGTCCTCCTCACCACGATAGTGGGTGTAGTCGGAGAAGCCGTCGTTCTGGATACGGTTGTAGTCCACGATGGCCACCAGGTTGTCCACCCGGTGGTGGGAGGCGGCCATGGCCGCCTCCCAGGTCTGCCCCTCGTTGCAGTCACCATCGGACAGGAGGCAGTAGACGTTCCAAGGGGCGCCGTCCAGGCGGGCGGCCAGGGCCAACCCCAGGCTGAAGGAGAGCCCCATACCCAGGGAGCCGGCGCTCATCTCCACCCCTGGCGGGCAGTCCCGCACTGTGTGCCCCTGTAGGCGGCTTCCCAAGCGACGGAAGGTGAGGAGCTCATCCACTGGGAAATAGCCAGCCTCGGCCAGGACGGCATAATAGGCGGGGGTGGCATGCCCCTTGCTCAGGACGAAGCGGTCCCGCAGGGGCCAATGAGGGTTGCGGGGGTCGTGCCGCATCACCTGGAAGTAGAGGGCCACTAGGATCTCAACACAGGAGAGGGAGCCAGCGGGATGCCCAGAACCGGCGGCGGCCGTCATACGAATGATGTGCCGACGGACGCGCCGGCACACCTCCTCCAGATCTCGCCACGGGTCCGGGAGGGCCAAAGGGTCTGCTCACCTCCCTCTTTTCGCCTTCGGTGACATTATACGTAGGGGCGTTGCCTGAGGGCAACGGTGACGCTCTGGCGCCATGGCGATATGATGAAGGCGTGAAGATCGACTTTCATGTCCACATCTTTCCCACGTGGGTAGCGGAGGAGATGGAGGATCTGTGCCGTAGGGAGCCGGCTTTCTCCTCTATGTACAGAGGTAGGCGTGCAGCTATAGCCGATCACCGCCAGCTCCTGCAGGCCATGGACGAGGCAGGGATAGAGGCGAGCGTGGCCCTGGGGTTCGCCTGGCGCGACCAGGGGCTTTGTCGTCGCCATAACGACTACCTGCTGGAGGCGGCCGCTGTGAGCGGTGGGCGCATCATCCCTTTCTGTACTGTCAACATGGGGGCTCCCGGGGCTGCCGCCGAGCTGGAGAGGTGCGCGCGTGGGGGGGCACGGGGCGTGGGGGAGCTGCGCCCTGAGGACCAAGGTTGGTGCCTCAATGGCCCCCAGGGGGAGGAGTTGGCTTGGCTGGCACGACGTTGGGGCCTAATCTTGACCTTTCATGTTTCGGAGCCTGTGGGGCATGGTTATCCTGGGAAGGGCGGCCTGGCCCTATCTTCTTTTTTCCGTTTCGCCTCCGCCCATCCCCATGTGACGCTGGTGGCCTCTCACCTGGGGGGAGGCCTCCCCTTCTTCGCACATATGCCTGAGGTGAGGGAGCTGTGCCGGCGCATCTATTTCGATACGGCTGCCTGCCCTTTCCTATATTCCCCCTCTGCCTATCGGCAGGTGGTGGAGCTGGTGGGAGCGGAGCGCCTCCTGTTCGGGAGCGATTTCCCTCTCCTGAGCCCGGCGAGGGTCATGGGCCACCTGGCGCAAGCCACTCTTGAAGAGGGGGAGATGGAAGCCATTGTAGGCAAGAACGCAGTGGGCCTCCTAGGCTATGTTGATTCCAGAAGCTGAGAAGTGGCGCCTCTTTGTGGCCCTGGAGGTGCCGGAGAAGGTGAGGGAAGGCCTGGCTGCCATTCAGCGGGAGTTACAGGCCAGGGGGCTCGGACACCTGCGCTGGGTGCGGCCTGAGGGGGTGCACATCACCCTTAAGTTCCTGGGGGAGACGCCCGCTGGGCGGGTAGAGGAGATAGGGCGGGCGCTGGCGCCGGTGGCCGTCGCTTCTCCCCCCCTGGCCCTCCGTTTGGGGCGGTTGGGCACCTTTGGCGACCGCAAGGGCCCGCGTGTCCTCTGGGTGAGCTTGGAGGGGGATGTGGAGCGTCTCTCCCTTCTGCAGAGAAGGGTGGAGGATGCGTTGGCATCGCTGCGCTTCGAGCGGGAGGCGCGTCCCTTCAGCCCCCATATCACGTTGGCGCGGGTGCCTTTAACGGTGGTGGGCAGCAGCGCTGGCAACGTCCGGGCAGCGGTGGCGGCCGTGAAGGTGCCCCCTCTGGAGATGAGGATAGACCAGGTGAGCCTGATGCGCAGTCATCTGGGCCCAGGAGGGGCCCGCTACGAGCAGGTGATGGCCTTCCCTCTGGAGGGGATGCGGTGAAGAGGCCCTCGCTAGCGACGTTGATGCGGCGTTACCTGACGCCCCGCCTGGCCCTGACCATCGCCTTGTGGCGGGTGGAGGCGTGGCTGGCCGCTCCCCTGCCCTTCCTGATGGTGGCCGCCCTGGGCCGGTGGCCTGGGGCCATGGCCATGGGGGCCATCACTGGCCTTTACGCTGCCATCTTCCTCTTCATGATGGACGGGGAAGAGGCGCTCCGGGTGGTGCGGGAGTGGAGCGAGAGCCACCCCTGGGCCGGGCGACTGGCAAGGCTAGCCATGCGGCCAAGGTGGCGCTGGCTAGTAGCGGTCCCGCTAGTCATCCTCCTGCTGGGCCCCTTTTGGCGGGCGGTGGCCCTTTTGCTAATGGGTTTCCGACGGTGGGAGGCCCTCTTGGTGGGGGTGGGGGGCAGCCTACCCCATGCCGCCCTGTGGACAGGGCTGGTGGCTGGCGGCCTGTGGGAAGGCCTCCTCTGGCCCCACCTCAGGGGTCTCCTTTGAGGCATCCCATCTAACGCGGGTACCCCTGGGGGTGGGCGCGCATCCACTCCCAGGCGGAGGCTACCATGTCTTCCAGGTCGCGGGTGGGCTGCCAGCCCAGCTCGCGGCGAGCCCTCTCCCAAGAGGCCACCAGGTAAGGGGGGTCGCCAGGCCGCGGCGGCAGGCTTTGCGTGGGCAGGGGATGGCCGGTGATGCGGCGCACCGCCTCCACCACCTCTAGCACCGAGCAGCCGCGGCCGCCGCCCAGATTGTAGGCCCCTCCGGGCCCGCCCCGACTCAGATGCTCCAGGGCCTGGACGTGGGCCTGGGCCAGGTCCAGCACATGGACATAGTCCCGCACGCAGGTGCCATCAGGGGTGGGGTGCTCCATGCCATAGATGGGCAGCGCCTCTCGTTTCCCCATGGCCACCTCCAAGGCGATGGGCAGGAGGTGGGTCTCGGGGCGGTGGTCTTCACCGAGGCGGGATGTGGCCCCCGCGGCGTTGAAGTACCGCAGGGAAACGTAACGGATGCCGTGGGCCTCCCTGTACCATGGCAAGAGGTGTTCCCCTATGGCCTTGGAGGCGCCATAGGGGTTGATGGGCCTGATGGGAGCATCCTCAGTGATGGGGATGGAATCGGGGATGCCGTAGACGGCAGCGCTTGAGCTGAAGACCATCATGCCCACATCATAGGCTACCATGGCGTTGAGGACGCAGATAAGGCTGCCTACGTTATTGGCAAAGTAGCGTCCGGGGTGCCGCACCGATTCCCCGGCCTGGATATAGGCCGCCAGATGGACCACTGCATCGAATCGGTGGGCGGCAAAGAGGCGGCCCAGGGCCTCGTCATCGCGGGCATCGCCCACCACCAGCTCCGCCTGGGGATGGACAGCGGCGGCGTGGCCGGAGACCAGGGAGTCGAAGACCACCACCTCATGGCCAGCCTCTAACAGCCTCTCTACGGTGACGGAGCCGATGTAGCCGGCCCCTCCCACCACTAGCACGCGCATATCGGCTCAGCCCTCGTAACGGCGGAAGACGAGGCAGGCGTTTTGCCCCCCGAATCCGAAGGAGTTCTTTAGCACCACCCGCACGTCGGCCCGACGGGGCTGGTTGGGCACGTAGTCCAGGTCGCACTGGGGGTCTGGGAACTCGTAGTTGATGGTGGGGTGGATCCAGCCCGTCTCTATAGTCTTGACGCAGGCGACCGACTCCACGGCCCCCGCGGCCCCGAAGCAATGGCCGATCATGGACTTGGTGGAGCTGATGGGGATGCGGTAGGCGTGCTCGCCAAAGACCTTCTTTATGGCCATGGTCTCGGCCACGTCGTTGAGGGGGGTGGAGGTGCCATGAGCGTTGATGTAGTCCACCTCCTCGGGGCTGACGCCGGCGTCCGCCAGCGCCTGTCGCATGCACCTGGCTGCCCCATCGCCATCGGCGCAGGGGGCCACGATATGATAAGCGTCATTGGTGGCGCCGTAGCCGGCCAGCTCGCATAAGATGGGGGCGCCGCGGGCCAGCGCGTGCTCCAGGCTCTCCACCACGAAGATGGCTGCCCCCTCGGCGGCCACAAAGCCGTCCCTCTTGGCATCGAAGGGGCGGCTGGCCTTTTGGGGTGGGTCGTTCTGGGTGGAAAGGGCACGCATGACGGCGAAACCAGCTAGCCCCAGCTCGCACAAGGCAGCCTCGGCGCCACCAGTGATGACCACGTCTGCCCGTCCGCTGCGGATGAGCTCCAGGGCATCGCCCATGGCCTGGGCGGAGGCGGCGCAGGCGGTGGTCACCGTGTTGGTATAGCCCTTCAGGCCAAAGAGCACAGCGATCTGAGCGGCGGCCATGTTGGGCAGCATCTTGGGGAAGAAGAAGGGGTCCAGGCGCATGCCGCCCTTCTGGATGATGGTGCGCATCCCCTCGTCGATGTTGGGGAAGCCGCCGATGCCCACGCCTAGGATGATGCCGATGCGCTCCCGGTCCTCACGCTCCAGACGTAGGTCGGCGCTGGCGATGGCTTGGCAGGCGGCGGCCACGGCGAACTGGCTGAAGAGGGCCATGCGCCGCGCCTCCCGCCTCTCCACGTACTGCTCGATGTCGAAGTCCCGCACCTGCCCGGCGATGCGCACCGGGTAAGCCGACGTGTCGAAGCGGTTTAGGTAGTCAATGCCCGACCTCCCCTCCAGGCATCCTTGCCAGAACTCCTCCACCGTATTGCCCAGGGGTGTGATGGCCCCCATGCCGGTGATAACCGCTCTCCTTCTTTTGTTCTCCCTCACGTTCCCACCTCAGATACCTTGGCTCTCAAAGCCTCTCTAAGAAGGCCCTCCTGGCCTCAGCAGCAAAGGCCAAGGAGCCTGTAAGACATATTACCCATGGCCCCTCTATATGTTCCATAGCCGAAACTGCTATATCCAGGGCTGTGGCCACGTCTGGGGCGGTGCGAGCGGGAAGGCCCAGGGAGCGGAAGGCGGCCGCCACGGCTGCAGCATCCATGGCCCGCGGGTGCTGGAACGCCGGGGCGATGGCCAGCCGCGTTATGGGCGCTAGCTCCTGGGCTATGGCCCCCAGGTCCTTGTCGGCCAGGGTTCCCACCACCATGATGGCCTTTCTTGCTCCCAGGTCTTCCTGGAGAGCCTGCCTCAGGCGGAGGGCCGACTCTCGGTTATGGGCTCCATCGGCCACCACCAGGGGGTCTGGGGAGAGGACCTCCAGGCGGGCGGGCCAGCGAACCCTGGCCAGCCCTTCCCTAATGGCCTCCTGGGGGACGCTTATCCCCATGGAGGCCAAGGCGTGCAACGAGGCTACGGCCGTGGCTGCGTTCTCCATCTGGTGGGCCCCCAATATGGGGAGCCAGAGCTTCAATTCTCCTGCGGGCCAACGCAGCACGAAGCGTTGGCCCTGAAGGTTCACCTCTTCCCGTTTCCAGCTATAAGCGGTGGCCACCTCCACCAGCCGCAGGCCCCTCTCGGCCGTCACCTGCCTTATGACCTCTTCCGCCTCTCGGTGGTACTGGGGGGCCATGACCACCGGGCCTGGCCCGCAAGCGATGGCCGCCTTCTCCTTTGCGATGTGGGCGGGGGTGGGGCCCAGGATGGCCGTATGCTCCAGGCCGATAGGGGTGATGACCGTAGCCTCCTTGGCGGGGAAGACGTTGGTGCTATCCAGTCGACCCCCCAATCCCACCTCTATCACCTGAACGTCCACCTTCGCCTCGCGGAAGGCGAGGAAAGCCATGGCGGTGAGGAGGTCGAAGGTCACCAGCTGGCGCTGGGGCAGGGCCTTAGCGACCTCCTCTGCTGCCGCTAGGGCCTGCCACGCCAGGCGGGCAAAATCTTGCTCTGGGATGGGGCGGCCGTCGATGCGGATGCGCTCGCAATAGGAGTCCAGATGGGGGCTGGTGTAAAGGCCCACGCGCATCCCCGCCTGGGAGAGGGCGGAGGCCACCATGGCCGCCACGCTCCCCTTCCCCTTGCTGCCAGCGATGTGCACCGTAGCCCTTTGGAGATGAGGGTCCCCGAGGGCATTCAAGAGGGCCAGCATGGGGCCTACGTCCGGGCGGTGGGCGAATCGCCCTGACCGCTCGAAGTCGGCGAAGGCCAAGAGGGCGCTCACAGCCTCCTGGTAGGAAGGAGCCATCATGTCCGGTGGTCTCACGATGGGGCTCCCGCCCCGCCTGCGTGGGGCTCTCCCTGGCAGGCCCGTCCCTCCTTCCCTCCTTTGGTGGTACGCTGGCATTATAGCCCGGCTCTCGCAGGATTTGGCAACGGGCGAGGCGGCGGGATGAGCACGTCCTTATCGCATGTGCCTCCTTGGGCCCACTCCTTGGCCTTTCTGGAGGGGCGCTCCGTGGGCCGGGGCATCCGTCTGAGGGTGTCTTTGGGGCCCTTGAACCGAGTGGGCGCCCTCTATTTCCAGTTGACCGCTGTATGGGGGGCGGGCCAGTACCCCTTGGCGGTGGGGCTTTTCCACCGGGGCGTCTTCCCTGCCTACAACTGGGTGGAGCTGGTGCGCTACTTGGGCCGGGCCCCTGGTGCTCCCCCCATAGAGGAAGTGCGGCTCTTTCGTCTTTTGGGCGGCCTCGTCCCTGCTGGGGGATCCATCATGGTGGAGTACGAGTCGCCGGGGTTAGAGGAGACGGCGGCCATCCTGGCCCTGGGCTACCCTCCTCCATGCACCCCTCTGGGATATGCCCTTTTAGCTGCCGGCTGCCTCTCCTTCCGTGACTGGTATATACCCGAGGGAGGGCTGGAAGGGCCACGGAAGCTGCAGGGCTTCAAGCCTTTAGACGAGGGGACGAGGCAGCGGAGGGCGGAGGAGCTTCTGCGCACCTTGAGCCAGGTGGCATCAGGGCGGGGCGGCGGGCCCCGCCAACGGCAGGCGCGCGCCTGGGCCCGCCGCGCTCTCCGCCTCCTTAGGCGATTTCCTTGACGCCTCCGCCAGCGGCGGCCTACCATGGGGGAAGAGGCGGCAAAGCGTGAGGAGGTGCAGGGCATGGTGACTTTAAGCGTCATCAAGGCGGATGTGGGCGGGTTCGTCGGCCACTCCGCCTCTCATCCGGAGGTATTGGACAGCGCGCGCGAGGAGTTGGAGCGGGCAAGATACCGCGGGCTCCTTACCGACTACCACGTGAGCTACTGTGGCGACGACATGTTCCTCATCATGACCCACGACCGAGGCGAGAACAACGAGGAGGTCCATAGGCTGGCCTGGGACACCTTCCAGAAGGCCACGGAGGTGGCCAAGAAGCTGAAGCTTTACGGGGCGGGACAGGACTTGCTAGCCGATGCCTTTTCCGGCAACATCCGGGGGGCGGGGCCTGGATCGGCGGAGATGAGCTTCGAGGAGCGCCCCTCGGAGCCCGTCCTGGTGTTCATGGCCGACAAGACCTCGGCTGGCGCCTTCAACCTCCCTCTGTATAAGATGTTCGCCGACCCCTTCAACACTCCAGGCCTGGTCATCGCCGATGCCCTGCATCAGGGCTTCGCCTTCGAGATCCATGACGTAAAGGAGCACCGCAAGATCCGCCTCAACGCCCCCGAGGAGATCTACGACCTGCTCATATTTCTAGGTGCTCCCTCTCGCTACGCCGTAAAGAGGGTTTACAGCCGGGCCACTGGCGACATCGCTGCCGTCTCCAGCACCGACAGGCTTTCCCTCATCGCCGGGCGGTACGTGGGCAAGGATGACCCCACCATGATCGTGCGGGCGCAAGGGGTATTTCCCGCCGTGGGCGAGGTGCTGGAGCCCTTCACCAACCCGTTCATCGTGGAGGGGTGGATGCGCGGCTCCCACCAGGGCCCCCTCATGCCCGTCTCCCTCAAGGACGCCCACCCCAGCCGCTTCGATGGCCCCTCTCGCATCGTCTGCCTCGGCTTCCAGCTGGCCAACGGCAAGCTTGTTGGGCCGCGGGACATGTTCGACGACCCAGGCTTCGATGGGGCCCGCCGCAAGGCCAACGAGATAGCCGACTACTTCCGCTCCTTGGGGCCCTTCGAGCCTCACCGCCTCCCCTTGGAGGAGATGGAGTACACCACCATGCCAGCGGTGGCCGCCAAGCTGGCCGAGCGATGGGAACCCCTGGACTGAGGCCCGCGCTGCGTCTGTTGGTGGCCACGGCCAACGAGGACAAGGCCCGGGAGATACGGGCCCTCCTAAGGGGGTGCGGCTGGGAGTTGGTCTCGTACGGGGACCTGGGGCTAGGGAGGGGGCCGGCGGTGGCCGAGGGGGAGAGCTACCAGGAGAATGCTATACTAAAGGCGAGGGCTGCCGCCCAGCTCACGGGCCTGGTGGCTCTTGGTGAGGACTCGGGCCTTGAGGTGGATGCCTTGGGAGGGGCACCGGGCCCCCTATCCGCTCGCTATTTGGGGGAGGGGGCAAGTTATCAGGAGCGGTTTGCCCACATCCTGGCCCAGCTACAGGGAGTGCCGTATCGGGAGCGGGGTGCCAAGTTCCGGTGTGTCATGGCCCTCGTGGAGCTGTCCTCCGGTCGGGAGTGGGTGGTGGAAGATATATGCACGGGATATATAGCCCTGACGCCCCGTGGGGAAGGGGGGTTCGGTTACGATCCCATATTCTATCTCCCCACGCGGGCCGCCACCATGGCCCAGCTCTCGGCGGAGGAGAAGAACGTTATAAGCCATCGTGCCCGCGCTGCTGCGCGCCTTCGCCCCATCCTCAAGGAGCTGTGGTATGAGCTCGCAGGCAGGTGAATTCATCCCCCTCACCCCAGTGTCCCTGCCCAGGGGCCAGTGGCGGGAGTTGGCTGGGGAAGGGTTGGTGGATCCCATAGGCCGGCGCATCGAATATCTGCGCATCTCGGTGACGGACCGGTGCAACCTCCGCTGCGTCTACTGTATGCCCGAGGAGGGGGTCCCATGGCTGCCCCGCGAGGAAGTCCTCACCCTGGAGGAGATATGGCGGGTGGTGAGGGTGGCGGCGAGCATGGGGCTCAGGCGGGTGAGGCTCACGGGCGGGGAGCCCACGGTGCGGCGGGGATTGGTGGAGCTGGTGCGGTGGGTCGCGTCCACCCCTGGCATCGAGGACGTGGCCCTGACCACCAACGGCGTGGCCCTGGCAGCCATGGCCAAGGAACTGGCAGAGGCTGGATTGCGCAGGATCAACGTCTCTCTGGACACCTTGCGTGCCGACCGCTTCCGGGCCATCACCCGCTGGGGCAAGATAGAAGACGTGTTGGCCGGCATCGAGGCCGCCCGTCGGGCGGGCCTTTCGCCCATCAAGCTGAACGTGGTAGTGATGCGCGGCGTCAACGACGATGAGGTGGTGGACTTCGCCCGCACCACCTTGGACGAGGACTGGGAGGTGCGGTTCATAGAGCTGATGCCCTTCATGGACGAGGAGAGCCTGTGCATCAAGATGCAAGGGGAGACGTCTTTTTCGTTCGTCCCCACCTGGGAGGTCAAAAGGCGTATTGAGGAAGCGCTGGGTCCCCTGGCTCCGGCCCAGAGCGCCTGTGGTGCCGGCCCGGCCAAGTATTGGCGTCTGCCTGGAGCTAGGGGGTTGGTGGGGTTTATAAGCCCCCTCACCGAGCATGCCTTCTGCGCCACTTGCAACCGTATGCGCCTCACCGCCGACGGCAAGATCCGCCCCTGTCTCCTAACGGACCACGAGGTGGACCTGAAGGGGATCCTGCGCGGGGGAGGCTCCGACGAGGAGCTGCGCGGGGCCATCCTCCTCGCCCTGCGCACCAAGCCCGATGCCCACCACCTGTGGGACGGCAACCGCCCCCGCTGGCGTAAGATGGTCCAGATCGGTGGCTAGCCTAGTATACTGGTGCCTGGCGAGATCCCAGCTGCAGGAGGTTGGCCCATGCCCGTGCAGCTCACCCAGGAGATGGTGGACTTCGTCATGCGTCCGGATGTGGTGAAGGTCCTGGCCACGGCCAACGAGGACGGCTCCCCCAATGTAGGGCCCAAGGCCTCGGTGCGGGTCTGGGACGACCATAGCCTCATCTACGCCGAGTTCACGGGCAAGCACCACTACCAAAATGTCCGCCGTGACCCACGGGCGGCTGTCGCCTGCATCGATTGGCAGGCGCGACAGGGCTACCGCTTTGTGGGGCGGGCGGAGATCCACGAGGGGGACCAGGTGTTCCAGGAGTTTGTCTCCCGTATGGGCTTCAAGAGCCCGCCCAAGGCGGTGGTGCGGCTACTGGTGGAAGGAGTCTATGCCTTGAGTGGGCCGCAGGTGGGGGAGAGGATCCTGTAGCTGTGGAAGGGCTCACCCATCTGGACGATGCCGGCCGCCCCCGCATGGTGGACGTCTCCGCCAAAGGCGAGACGTGGCGGGAGGCGGTGGCCAAGGGTCGCATTTGGCTCCTTCCCCAGACGTTGCAGCTCATCGCCACGGGCCAGGTGGCCAAGGGGGATGTGATGACCACCGCCCGCCTGGCGGGCATCATGGCTGCCAAGCGTACCCCCGAGCTGATCCCGCTCTGCCACCCCATACCCCTTACAGACGTGGAGGTGGAGGTGACCCCTTTTGAGGATGGGCTAGAGATCACGGCCACTGTGCGGACCGTGGCTCGCACGGGGGTGGAGATGGAGGCCCTGGTGGCGGTGACGGTGGCGGCCCTCACGATTTATGACATGGTGAAGGCCGTGGACCGCAGCGCCCGCATAGGCGACGTGAGGCTGGTGCGCAAGTCCGGGGGCAAAAGCGGCGAGCTGGTGCTAGAGTAGCTAGCCCCTTCGCTCCATAAGCAGCTCCACCACCTGGGTAAGGGCGCGGTAAGCGTAAAGGATGTATTCACGAGGGTGGAGCGCCAAGGGCTTAAGCTCCTCCTTGCGGCTGGCCACTGGGTCAAGGGCCTCCTCAGGGAAGATAGGCAGCTCCTGGCCCATGACCAGCTCATACAGCTCGCCATCGGGCGCCAGGACGACGCAGCCGCGGCTGGCGTCCTGGGCCAAGGGCTCGTCCACCTCTATCCCGTACGTAAAGAAGGCTCCAGGAAAAGGAGGGAAGGGATCCAGCTGAGCCGTCGCCTCTTTCAAAAGCTGGCGCAGGCGGGCCGCTGCCCTCTCCAACACGGCGTCGGCCTCGGCTTTCAACTCCATAGGGTCAGGACGCTCCATCTCCATCCCCTCCTCCACCTTTTGCCATAATACATTTGCGTTTACTGGCCAAAGTGATATAATTTTCTATGCAGCCAACGGCCATGCAGTCCACGCGCCAGCAGATCATCAGCCACCTGCAGCGACTGGGGCGGGCCACGGTGCGGGAGCTGGGACAGCTCCTAGGCCTCACCCCCACGGGCATCCGGCAGCATCTGACCATGCTGGAGAGAGACGGCCTGGTGGTGGCCCGAGAGGAGCGGGGCCGTGTTGGCCGCCCTACCCTAGTATACTTCCTCACGGAGAAGGCCGAGGAGCTGTTCCCTAAGCTCTACGATGAGTTAGCCCTGGCCCTGCTACAGGAGGTGCAAGCCATCCAGGGCAAGGAGGGGCTACATAGGCTCCTGCGGCGGGTGGCTGCTCGCCTGGTCATCCCTCATTTGGACAGGGTAGAGGGGCGCCCCCTGCGGGAGAGGGTTAAGGAGACGGTGAGGTTAATGGAGGAGCAGGGCTGCCTGGCCGAGTGGCGTCAGGAGGGCGATGTCTTCTACATCGATGAGTTTACATGCCCCTTCAGCAGGGTGGCGCGGCAGGAGCCCGCTGTCTGCGTCCTGCATGTGGAGACGGTGAAGATGATGGTGGGGGCGGACACCCGCCTTACCCAGAGCCTGCTACGGGGCCAGCGGGCCTGCACCTATCGTGTGCGTCCTTCGTGAGGGCCTGAGGGGGCTCCCTCCCACGAGCTCAGATGGCGTATCCTCGCAAAGGGCCCCATGGTGTCCTTTCGTGCTGTGAGCTGCTTACAGGGCCGTGTCGGAGAGGGGGAGCCTTTCGCAGCTGCCTTCGCCGGCCCCGGAGGGGCTTCTGTCTTCGTGGTGGTGGAGCCAGCTGCCCCCGGGAGCGAGGAGTGGTGCGAGGAGGTTCTGCAGCTCATGGGGCATTCCCTGGAGCGATGGTCCCTCTCCCTCACGGGGGGGATCTTGAGGGCCATGCGTGACGTCCACCGCCTCCTCCAGAGCTGGAACGCTTACGGGTTACGCCAGCGGCAGATAGGGTTTGGGGCCTCGGCCTTGGCGGTGCGGGGCGAGGAGGCCTATTTGGGCCAGGTGGGGCCGGCCCTGGCCTGGGCCTGTACGAGGGGCCGTCTTGAGGAGCTGGTGCCACGCCTCCCCGAGGCGGCTGGCCCCTTGGGCTTGTGTCAAGACTTTTACCCTGCCTTCACCAGGCTGCGTCTGCGCCCAGGGGATGTCTTGGCCCTCCTCTTCACGGGGGCAACGGGCCTTTCCGCCGCTCAGGAGGCGCAGATGGCCATGGCCGCCGACCCGGACAGGGCCCTAACCTTGCTAGTAGACGCCGTGGGTGCGCATCAGAACTTCGCTGCCCTGATAGTGAAGGTTGGGGCGGGGGAGAATCCATGAACGTGTTGGGCATTGAGACCTCCTGCGATGAGACAGGGGCGGCCATCGTGAAGGATGGACGGCTTCTCCTCTCCAACGTGGTGGCCTCCCAGGCCCATCTGCACGCCCGCTATGGGGGGGTGGTACCGGAGGTGGCCGCCCGTCAGCACTTGGAGGCCTTGGTGCCGGTGGTGGAGGCCGCCCTGAAGGAGGCGGGCTGCCGGCCGCAAGATGTGGACGCCGTGGGGGTGACGGTGGGGCCAGGCCTCCCCGGGTCCCTGTTGGTAGGGGTGAATCTGGCCAAGGCCTTGGCCTACGCCTGGGGCCGGCCTCTTGTGGCTGTCAACCACCTGGAGGCCCATGTGTATGCCAACTGGTTGGTGGAGGGTTTCCAGCCCCGGTTCCCTGCCCTGTGCCTTGTGGTCTCGGGCGGCCATACCGATCTAGCCATCATGGAAGGGCATGGGAGGTTCCGGGCCCTGGGCCGCACCCGGGACGACGCAGCAGGGGAGGCCTTCGACAAGGTGGCCCGGCTTTTGGGCTTGGGCTTCCCTGGCGGGCCAGCCATCGAGAGGAGGGCCCAGGAGTGTCCCAACCCATCCCTGCGCCTTCCTCGCGCTCGGCTACAAGGCCCTTTCGATTTCAGCTTCAGCGGCATCAAGACCCACGTGGCCCGCCTGCTGGAGGGGGCATATGGCCCCCCACCTCCCACGGAGGAGGTGGCCGCCGCCTTCCAGGAGGCGGTGGTGGACACCCTGGTGGAGAGGGTGGTGAAGGCGGTGCGTGCTTACGCCGTGGGCCAGGTCCTCCTCTCCGGGGGAGTGGCCGCCAACTCGCGTCTGAGGGAGGAGCTGAAGAGGCGCTCGCCAGTGCCGGTGCATGCTCCTCCGCCCTTCTTGTGCACCGACAACGGCGCCATGGTGGCCGCTTGTGCCTACTTCCGCCTGACGGAGCTGGGTGAAACGGCCTCTTTGGACGTGGATGTAGAGCCTAGCCTGCGCCTGGGCTGAGGGGGTTAGCTGTTGGCCTCCTGCAGCCACCTGAGGAAGTGGGGATCCTTTCGCCAGCCTGGGCGGACCTTCACCCACAGCTCCAGGAAGACGGGGCGACCTAACAGAAACTCTATCTGCTGACGGGCCCTCGTGCCCACCTCCTTAAGGGCCCGCCCGCCCTTTCCGATAAGGATCCCCTTCTGCCCTTCCCTTTCCACGAAGATGATGGCGCGGATGTAATCCTTGCCCCCGTGCTGAGGGTCCGCCTGCCGCAGCTCGTCGATGGCTACAGCCACCGCATAGGGCACCTCCTGCCGGTACAGCGTGTACACTTCCTCTCGGACGATGTCGGCCACCATGGCGCGGACGCTTCGCTCCACCACCTTGTCCGGTGGGAACATGGGCTCCCCCTCCGGCAGGTGTTTGACCATCAGCTCCAAGAGGAGGTCTAGGCCATCGGCCCTCAGGGCGCTTATGGGCACTATCTCGAGGAAGGGATAAAGACGGCTGTACTCGTCCATCACCGGGAGCAGCTCTGCCTTGTTGCGTAGAGTGTCCGTCTTGTTGAGGGCCAGGATGGCCGGCCGCTGGTCCACGCGCATGAGCTCTATAAGACGCATCTCGATATCGCCAGGAGGACGGGGCTCGGCCATCATCACCACTAGATGGGCCTCCAGGAGGGCGCCGCGAACCATGCGCACCATCTGCTGGTCCAGCAGGTGAGCAGGCTGGGCCAAGTACCCAGGGGTGTCCAGCAGGACCATCTGGAAGCCATCGCCTGTGAGGATGGCCCTGATGTTCTCGCGGGTGGTCTGGGGTTTGGGGCTCACGATGGAGACTTTTAAATGCACTAGCTGATTCAACAGGGTGGACTTGCCTACGTTGGGCCTACCTACGATGGCTACTATCCCAGCCTTAAAGGGCCTCCCCTGGGGCTGCTGATGACCTTCCATCTCCCGCACCTACGATAGGGGGCAGCGACCACAGCCGCCACGGGTGCAGTAGCGTGTGTAGAGGTAAAGAAGGCCCTGCTGGTGTCTAGCCCTCAGGGGCAGGTGCCCAGCCAACGCCCCCTCCAGGTGGCGCACAGGAGCATAGGCCCCAGGCCGAGGCAGGTGAGCATACACCGTCCTCGCCGCCACCGCCAGCGTCCGCTCCCCTTGCAGCCCCATGGCCAGGGCGATGGGTATTACGGCGTTGAGGGCCACCTCTAGGGCGCGGTGGCGCCCTAGCCCCGGCCCCTGCAAGGCCCTTAGCAGCGGTGCCATCCCTTCCTCCAGGGCGCCCAGTAGGCCCTGGGCCAGCCCCTTCTCCGCCCATCGCGCCAGGAGGTGGGCCAGGGCGCCGAGGCGGGCCTGGGGCCTATTGGCTGGCCTCACACCCTCTTCTCGCCATGGCAGGGGCGGAGGAGCCATGGCCGCTCCTACTAACTGGCCTAAAGCAGTGGACGCCCGCAGATGGGACGGCGCCGCGAGGAGGGCGGGCCGTAGCTCCCGCCAAGGAAGCCTCTCCGCCAACGCTAAGAAGGGGCCTCGGTTGTGGGCATATCCCATGGCCTCCGCCAAGGCTCGGTAGAGGGCCTCCTCCGGCCCATGGGCGCGCACCTCCAGCAGCCAGCGCGCCATCTTCCCCACAAGGCGTACGTCGCCTAGGCGCTCCAGGGCGCGGGTCACCTCCTCTGCCCCTAGCCTTTTCACTGCCGAGTGGCATGGCAGGGCCCATCCCTCTGCCCACCGTCTCCCAGTGTCCATGGCCAGCACAGGCACCGACCGTCCACACCGCAGGAGTGTCCCCTGCCCCTCATCGTCCCATGCCACTACATGCAGTACCACTCCATCGTAGGCCGGGTCGCGGTGATGGCCGTGGCGGCGGAAATCGCTGGCCCGCAGGGAGGCCTCCACGTCCCCATGCAGCATCACCCTGGGGGTGGCGATGAGGGCATGGCGAAAGTCAGGCCCCCTTCCCCTGCCCCGCAGCCCTGGGAAGAGGACGCGCAGGCTGGTGCCATCGTTGGCCACCAGACGCGAGGCGGCCGGGGCCTCCTCCTGCCACAGATGGATCAGGAGCTCCTCCCCGCCTGTCCCGACCTTACGGGCTCCCCGCTGCGTCCTCGCCCTCCTGGCTGTAACGGAAGCCGGCCCTCTCGGCCACCAGGGTGAGGAGGCGGGCAGACGCGCCCCGCGGCCGGTAGCGCCCCCTCTCCCATTCGCTGATGGTCTGCTGGCGGACGCCCAGGTCCTGGGCCAACTGGGCCTGGCTTAGGCCCAGATGGCGGCGCAAGGCCCGCACCCGTTGGGCGTCCCAGACGGGTCTCCCCTTGCCCATACGCCTCCTTTTTACACGGTTTCGTGTAAAAGGTCAAGGCCCTTCCTTTAGGGCGAGGGCTTGTTAAAATGGGTAGCGATAATAGGGCCCATGGTCAGCGAGGAGCAAGAGCGGCGGCGGGCTTTGGTCATCGCTGCTCACCCTGACGATGCCGAGTTCGGATGTGCGGGCACCGTTGCCCTTTGGTCCCGCCAAGGGTGGGAGTTCTATTACCTCATCTGTACCGATGGGTCTAAGGGCTCCAACGACCCTCACATGTCGGCGGAGAGCCTGGTGGTTACCCGCCGCCAGGAGCAGCTGGAGGCAGCCAAGGTCCTGGGCGTTCGGGAGGTCTTCTTCTTGGACTACGTGGATGGGGAGGTCACCTACTGCCGTGAGCTGGTGCGGGACCTGGTGCGCTATATCCGCCTGCTGCGTCCTCAGGCGGTCTTCAGCCACGATCCCAACCAGATCGTGTCCGACCGCTTCATCAACCATCCTGACCACCGGTTCGTGGGGATGGCTGCCTTGGATGCTGTCTATCCCATGGCTCGCACCCGGCCTGCCTATCCTGAGCTGCTGGCCGAGGGGCTGGAGCCCCACCGGGTGCAGGAGGTCTACCTCTGGACCTCCTCCCAGCCCAACTGGGCAGTGGACATTACTGAGACCTTCGAGCTCAAGTTGAAGGCCCTCCTCTGCCATCGCAGCCAGCTGCCCGACCCAGAGGCCCTGACGGAGAGGCTACGGGCCCGTCTGCAAGGCGAGGACGGGCGCTACTGGGAGCGGTTCCGGCGCATCGAGCTAGTGCTTTGATGATCTACGCCCGCGTCCGGCTGGGACGGCGTTCCTTCTTCGCGCTAGTGGAAGGGGATTCGGTGCGGCCCCTGAGGGGCCCCCTTTTTGGTCGCCATACACCTGCTGACTTCGTCATACCTCTCTCCCAGGTGCAGCTCCTCGCCCCTGTGCGGCCGGGGAAGATCCTGGCGGCGGCCGTCAACTATCAGAGCCATGTGCAGCAGAGCCGCAGTCTCTTGGGGGATGTCCCGGCGCGGCCGGAGCTCTTTCTCAAGCCCGCCTCGGCGGTGGTGGGCCCAGGGGAGCCCATAGTCCTGCCCAAGGGCGAGGAGCGGGTGGACTACGAAGGGGAATTGGTGGCCATCATCGGGCGTCCGTGCCGCAGGGTCAGCCCTGACGAAGCGCTGGAGTATGTCTTCGGCTACACCTGCGGCAACGATGTCTCCGCCCGCACTTGGCAGAGGGGCGACCTCCAGTGGTGGCGGGCCAAGGGGGCCGACACCTTCGCACCCTTGGGGCCCTGGATAGTCACCGGTCTGAACCCGCGGCGCCTACGGCTGCGCACCCGCCTCAACGGGCGGGTGGTCCAGGAGGCTTCCACCGCCGACCTCATCTATGGGGTGGCCGAGCTGGTGAGTTTCGCGTCCCAGGTCATGACCTTGGAACCTGGGGACGCCATCTTCACCGGAACTCCCGGGGATACGGGCCCTCTGCGGGCCGGCGATGTAGTGGAAGTGGAGATAGAGGGCATCGGCGTTCTGCGCAACTCGGTGATAGCGGAGGAGTAAGCTCAATTGGTGGGATGTTCGCCGGCGGAGGAAGTCTGGTACCGGCGAATGAGCTCCTGGGCCTGCCCACCCACGCCCAGGTCTAGGCAGTCGCAATAAGTGGAGTAGATGGCCTGGTCCAGCAGGCGCACCAGCTCTACCGTCATGGCCCCCATCTGCTGATGGCGCAGCCGCAGCAGCCTCTCCAGGCGGGCCAGGAAGTGCTGCTGTAGCCCACTGAGCCTGTCGTAACGAACCCCGCTCCGGGCCTCTGGCGTCCCTTCCATGACCTCCCCCCTCTTTATTAAGGATAACGCTTGAGGTACTGCCATTACAAGATGGGTGTGGCCTCGAAGGAGCGGTCCGCGTGCCCGGGCTGGATGCGCAGGTGCAGCTGCGAGCGGAGGGCTAGGGAGTGGTCAGCGTTGGCCGCCCGGTCGGCGTCCTCCTCGCGCTCCCAGATGGTCAGCCGGCCCACCTCGCCAGAGTTGTCGGCAGCCTTCAGCAGGTAGGTGGCCAGGCACCCTGGGCAACGCCTATAGAAGTCCAACAGCTCGCGGTTGAGGCGCTCTACCTCCGCTTCGTGCCCAGCCATGGGGCGCATGACGGAGAAGCGCACGTAAGGCATGATCCCCCCTCCCCGCGGAAGAAAGACACCTCTAATCTATCGCCCGGCCCTCAGGAGGGCAAGGGGGGCCTACAACCGCAGCTTGCCGTGGGAGGGCTGGCGCCGCCTCTGGCGATTGTCGCCGTTTATCTCCCTCTCTATCTCCTCCAAGGAGATGGCTCCCACTTCGTGGACGTAGCCACATATGAGACAGGAGCCATAGGCGCTGTACCAGTCGCGCTCCAGCACCATGGAGCCCCCACATCGGGGACAGACCCTCGGCACGGCCGATACCGTCATGGCTACTGCCCCTCCCGACATAAAAAAGCCTCTAGCCAGCCCACGCTGACCAAGGCCTTTCTTACGCCTCCGAGGTTAGTTGACGGGTTCGGGCCGAAAGGCGTAGCCCTACCTGCCCAACGGCAGGATTCACCCCAATGAGCCTGTCCCCCGGTCCGCCCTCACGGGCGGATTCGGCGGAGCTCACAAGCCAGGCGGACTTGTGAACCCGGTAACAGGATATCTCTGCCAGTCCCTGTTGTCAACGGGGGTGGCGGTGGCGTCTTGACGGGCCGGGTGCCCAATGCTATTTTTCACTCGATATATCCGGGGAAAGGGAAGGCACCCTTAGGCTATGCAGGCCTATATATTGCGCCGGCTGTTGCTGAACGGGCTAGTTCTGCTTCTCGTGGCCACCTTGGTATTTGTGGCGCTGCGCATCGACTCTGACAATGTGGTGCAGTTGGCGGCCCAGGGGACCCAGATCACGGACATAGAGGAGGCCAAGCGGGCCATTAAGCGCACCCTGGGCCTGGACCGCCCTGTCTTTCCCAACCAATACTTTGACTACCTGGGAGACCTACTCCGCCTGGACCTGGGCACATCCTTCCGCACCCGCACGCCGGTGATGTCGGAGCTTAAGCAACGCATTGGGCCGTCCCTGGAGCTGGGCCTTCTGCAGCTGATGGTGGCCCTGCTGGTGGCCATACCGGTGGGCGTGATATCGGCGGTGCGGCAGGACCGGTGGATCGACTACGTCCTGCGGTTTGTGGCCATCTTCTTCCTGGGGGTGCCGGTGTTTGTGCTAGCGGTGTTCGCCCTTTTGGGCGCCGCTCGCTACCTGGACTGGAGCCCGCCCCTCACCACTTACCGCGACCCCTTCCCCATCCCCCCCTTCGACACGCCGGCGCCCGAGGACCTATGGATCAACTTGCAGATCATGGCCATCCCAGCGGTGGTGGGGGGCCTGGGCACGGGAGCCATCATCATGCGATTCCTACGCTCCCAGATGCTGGAGGTGCTGCGACAAGACTACATCCGCACCGCTTGGGCCAAGGGCCTGCGGGAGCGGGTGATCATTGTGCGGCATGCCCTCAAAAACGCCCTTATCCCGGTGGTCACTGTCATCGGCCTGGTGCTGGGGTCGGTGGTCAGCGGCAACGTGGTGCTGGAGAGCATCTTCCTCATCCCAGGCATGGGCCTTTACGCCGTGGAGGGGGTACGCCAGAACGACTATCCCGTGGTACAGGCCATGGTCCTGCTGGTGGCCCTCTTTCTGGTGTTTGTGAACTTGGTGGTGGACGTAATATATGCGTGGCTAGACCCGCGCATCCGGTACGCGTCGTGAGGTGAGGGCTGTGCAAGGACAGGAAGCCACTGCAAGGGCGGGCCTGGCCATGGCCCCGCCAGCCGTGGTGGGGGCGAGGCCAGTGGGGCTGGTGAGGGGGCTTTTGCGCTTCGCCCGGCGCAAACCCTTGGGCACCTTTGGCATCCTAGTGGTATTGGCCATGGTGGTGCTGAGTCTGGGCACCCCCAAACCCAAGTTCGGCCTGCCCGACCTGCCCGACCGCCCGTTGGGGTTCGAGCTGGGGCGACCCTGGCTGGCCAGGTACCACCCCGACGATTTCTTCTATAACCGGCAGGGGCGGTTGGCCGTCTTCGAGGGGCCCAGCTGGCGCCATTGGCTGGGCACCGACAACCGGGGGCGGGACATATGGGCCCGCCTGGTGTGGGGCACCAGGCGCTCCCTTTTCCTGGGGATATGGGCCCTCACCCTGGGGACCGTGGCTGGCGCCCTGGTGGGGCTCATCTCCGCCTACTTCTCGGGGTTGTTCGACCTCCTCTTCCAGCGCCTTATGGACGCCATCCAGTCCTTCCCCGCCCTCCTCATCTTGCTGCTGGTGATATCCCTCACGGAACCCTCCTTACGCATCTTGGCCATCGCTCTGGCCTTTGTGGGCATACCTAGCATTCAGCGCATCGTGCGCAGCGTAGTGCTCTCGGTGCGGGAGGAGATGTATGTAGAGGCGGCACGGGTATTGGGGGCCTCCCACTTCCGCATCATGTTCCGTCATATCTTGCCCAACGTGGTGGCCCCCATCATCGTCGTCTTCTCGGTGGGGCTGGGGGCGGTGATCCTAGCTGAGGCGGCCATCTCCTTCGTCTCCCCCTCCTCTGTACCCTTCACGGCCTCCTGGGGCCTTATGCTGGCGGAGGGGCGGACGGTGATGTTCGACCACCCGGGCATGGTGCTGGCTTCGGGCGGGGCCATCGCCTTGGCCGTCATGGGCTTCAACTTGGCCGGCGACGCTTTGCGGGATATCTTGGATCCAAGGATGAGGCTGATATAAAATGAAGGAACCTTTACAGACGCAGTAAAGGGGGGGCCATGTGCGAGAGCAGCTACTGGGACCGGTTCTGGCGGCGAAAGGTGAGCCGGCGCCGTCTCCTCCGGGGGGCCGCTTTGGGGGCTGGTGGCCTGGCAGCGGCTGCCCTAGTGGGGTGCCAGGAGGAGGCGGCGGGGCCGCCGCCCCCCCAGCCCACCGTGGGGCCAGGGGGTATCCCTAGCATCCCCAGCGGCCTCTACTTCACCCCTACCCCCGCCCCTGAGGGATCCCGCGGGGGCATGATTCGCTTCTTCGGCTATGATGCCCTTGTCTTCGATACGCTGGACCCTCACCAGACCCAGTTCGGACCTACCTATAATGGTCATTCCTCCGTCTTCAGCAAGATCCTCATGTACCTGAGCCACGACACCTTGGAGAAGGCGCCAGACCTGGCCCAGTCCATGCCCGAGGTGGTGGACGAGGTCACGTATGTGGTGAAACTGCGCCCAGGGGTCAAGTTCCACGACACGCCTGAGATCCGCCAGAACTTCCCCCAGGTGGCGGGGCGAGAGCTGACAGCGGAGGACGTCAAGTTCAGCTGGGAGCGGCAGAAATCCAGGGGCGAAATAGTGAACCCCCAGAAACCGCGGGCCATCCTATATTACCGCTCCTCCCAGTATGAGGTCATCGACAAGATAGAAGTGGTGGACAAATATACCCTGCGGGTGACGCTGAAGGAGCCCAACGTGGCCTTCCTGCACTATCTGGCCGATTCCAACGCCTTCATCGTGGCCAAGGAGTTGGTGGACGCGGCCAAGGACGAGATGGGGGAGCCGCGGCGTATGGTGGGCACGGGCCCCTTCATGTGGGGGGAGCTGGTGCCCCTCAACCGCATGGTCATGCGCCGCAACCCCAACTGGTTTGGCTGGGGCCAGCCGGAGCTGGGCCGCCCGTGGCTGGACGGCTGGACCTCCTTCTTCTTCGCTGATTACGCCACCCATGAGGCCCAGTTCCGCCAGAAGCGGGTGGACGTGCTGGGCTCGACGGAGGACGCCGACCAGGTGGTGAAGCTCAAGGAAGCGATACCTGAGCTGAATATAAGCCAAGACCCCCCAATCTCCGGCTGGGTCAACTCCCGCCTCAAGGTGTACTGCGCCCCCTTCAACGACTGGCGGGTTCGGCGGGCCCTCCACCTGGCCATCGACCGTCAGCTCATGCTCCAAGGCATGTTCCGCGGCCATGGGGTGCTACAGCCGCCGGTGGGACGGGCCATCAGCCGCTGGGCCCTGCCGGAGGATGAGCTGGCACGCATCCCCGGTTACCGCGTGGGGGCGGAGCGGGAAGCCGACTTAAGGGAGGCCCGGCAGCTCTACGACGCCGCTGGCCGCCCCCCCATCCGCTTCGCCGTGGCCGACATCCCCACCTACATCCCCTCCTATGCCGGCCAGCTGGTGGTCCAGCTCAAGAGGGTCTTCGGGGACGACGCCGACATCCGCCAGGAGCCCCGGACACCCCTCAACTATGTGCAGATCGCCCAGGGCCTCTTGCGCGGCTGTGAGGAGATCCCCATGACCGTCGCCTATGACAACGGCTGGATCGACCTCGATGACTGGGTGTATCCCTATTTCCACAGCCGTGGGGCCAAGAACTCCTTCTGGGAGCAGCCCCCTGGCACTTCCCCCTTCGACCCCGAGCTGGACAGGCTCCTGGAGGCCCAGAGGCGAGAGACCAAGGAGGAGAAGAGGCGGGAGCTAGGGTTCCAGATCCAGCGCTATCTCTTGGGCATGGACCTGAAGACGCCCGGCAAGGTGGCCAGCCCCGACGAGCTGGCCAAGAGGAAGGCCGTCCACGCTAGGCTCGATTACATCGCCCCTCAGGGCATCACCGTGTGGTGGCCCTACCTCAAAAACCGTACAGCCTGGCCTTGGTTCGGCAACGCCCACTGGTTCGCCATCGTATGGCTGGACCGCACCCATCCATCCTTCCAGGGGAGGCCATCCTGAGCCGAGGCCTTTTCAGTGGGGGGTGAGAGCCCTTGAGAGTCCCCCGGCGCCTGTCCCGCAGGCGGTTCCTGGGGGCGGCGGCGGGGGCGGTGGCAGCGGCCATCATAGGGTGTGGCGAGGGGAGGGAGGAGGCCTCCCCGGCCCCCATACTGGGTGGAGGGCAACCACCGGCAAGGGGCGGGGTCCTGCGTCTGCCGGGGTTCGAGGCGGCGGTTCTGGACACCCTGGACCCTCACCAGACCCAGTTCGGCCCCATATACAGCGCTCATTCATCTATCTTCAGTAAGGTCTTACGCTACGAAGACATCCTCCAGGGGGTCATAACCACCGACCTGGCCCAGGCCATGCCCGAGGTGGTAGGCGACCCGCCCCTGGAGTATGTGGTGCGCCTCCGCCCAGGGGTTCGTTTCCACCGCCCCAGCCAGCTCCTAGGTGGCACCCCTACCCGTGAGGAGTCGCTGGTGGGGGGCAGGGAGCTCACTGCCGAGGACGTCAAGTTCTCCTTGGAACGGCAAATGAACGAGTCCAGCCCTCGCCGCCCCTGGTACTACCGCGCCTATCAGTACAAGGTCATCGAGCGGATAGAGGTGGTGGACCGCTACACGCTGCGGATAGTCCTTAAAGAGCCCACCGCTCCCTTCTTGCACTTTTTGGCCGACACCAACGCCTTCGTAGTGCCGCGGGAAGTGGTGGACAGGAACGACGAGATGAACCGTCAGGAGGCCATGATCGGCACTGGGCCCTTCGTCTGGGCAGGTCTGAAGGTGTTGGAGACGGCCCGCTTTGTCCGCAACCCCGAGTGGTTCGGCTGGGGCCAGCCGGAGTTGGGGCGTCCCTACCTGGACGGCTACGTCTCCATCTTCGCCCCCGATGATGCGCTCATGGAGGCCGCTTTTCGCCAGAAGCAGCTGGATGCCGTCCTCTACTACGCCAATCCCAAGTGGGTGCTTCAGCTTCGAAGCGAATATCCGGAGCTCCAGGCTGTCGATGCCGGGTTCTCGGCCTGGGTGAACATCCGCCTGGTGGTGGACCGTCCTCCCTTCAACGACCCCCGCCTGCGACGGGCCATCCACTTGGCTACCGACCGTCAGCAGATCATCGATGCCTTCTGGCAGAAATGGGGGCGTTTTCATGGGCCTGTCAACCCCATGCTGCATTGGGCGTTGCCAGAGCAAGAGCTCCTCTCCCGCCCCGGGTACCGCACCGGCCCTGGGCGAGAGGAGGACATGCGGGAGGCTCGTCGCCTGTACGAGGCAGCGGGTAGGCCTCCGCTGGAGGTCACCTTCTCCAATCTGCCCCCCTACATAGGGGAGTACGCGCCGATATACCAGAGGCACCTACAGACCGTCCTGGGGGCGGCGGTGACGGTGCGGGTGGTGCCCCAGCACGAGCTGGCTGAGGGGCACCTGCGGGGCACCCTCCCCTTCACCTTCGCCTACGATAACGGCTGGATCGACCTGGACGACTGGACCTATCCCTACTTCCACAGCCGCGGCACCAAGAACTCCTTCCGCCTCTCCGACCCGCAACTAGACAGGCTCCTGGAGGCCCAGCGGCGGGAATTTGTGCTGGAGAGGCGCCGGCAGCTGGGGTGGGAGATCCAGCGCTATCTCCTTGACCATGTCCTGGCCCGCATCGACCTGGTGACCCCCATCAATTTATGGGTGGCCTGGCCTTATTACCGCAACTTCCGGCCTTACGTCTTTTTCGGCACCTCCTATCAATTGGTGGACGCCTGGCTGGACCCCTCACATCCCTCCTTCCGCGGGCGTCCCTCAGGATAAAAAGTGGCCCAGGTGGCACATGCCTAGAAAAGCGCTCATGAGGGTATGTGGGTGAACGTCCCCTGGCCGGCCTGTCAATAAGCGGAGGCCTAAACGCTGGGCCCTTGGGCCGTATGTCCCTGTGAGGTGGGAAGCGCCTATAATGGGCCGTAGATGGCCAGTAAGGTGCGCAAATCACCCCTGTACACCCGAAGCGGGGACGATGGCACCACTTCCTTGTTTGGTGGGCAGAGGGTGGAGAAAGACCATCCGCGAGTGGAGGCCTTTGGCGCCTTGGACGAGCTCAACTCCGCCTTGGGCATGGCCATGTCCTTTATGCGGCAGAGGCGGGTGGCCCGCCTCCTGAAAGAGGTACAGGCCGACCTGTTCGAGTTGGGGGCCGAGCTAGCCAGCCCCGGCACGAGCCGTCGCCTCCTGCCTCAGGGGCGGGTGGAGGCCCTGGAGCGGGCCATCGATGAGTATGACGCCAAGACACCACCCCTCAAGAAGTTCGTATTGCCCGGAGGGGCGCCGGCCGCTGCTGCCCTCCACCTGGCACGTGCCATCTGTCGGCGGGCCGAGAGAAAGGTGGTGGCCCTCTCCCATCGGGAGGAGGTGCGCCCAACCGTCATAATTTATCTCAACCGCCTATCCGACCTCCTCTTCGCCTTGGCCCGCTACATCAACAAGGCAGAAGGGCGCCAGGAGATCTTCTGGCCAGAGGGCCGGTGATGTCCAGCGAAAGGACGTTGTTCCCCGAGGTTGGGGTCCCATGATCCCGATAGGGGACTCGCCTCGTGCGCGCCGCCTGCCCTGGGTGAACCTGGCCATCATCCTGGCCAATGTGATGGTCTTTATCTATGAGCTGTCCCTCGCGCCTTGGGATCTACAGCGCTTCTTCCTGGACTGGGGGGTGGTGCCTGCGCGCCTTACCAACTGGATGTCCGACCCCGCTGGGTGGCGGGAGCCGGCCACTGTGTTCACCAGCATGTTCATCCATGGCGGTTGGATGCACATTATCGGCAACATGCTCTTCTTGTGGGTGTTCGGGGACAATGTGGAGGACGCCTTGGGCCATTTCCTCTACCTGCTGTTCTATCTGGCCAGTGGGGTGGGAGCGGTGGCCTTGCAGGTCCTGGTGGATCAGGGGGGCATGGTTCCCATGGTGGGGGCCAGCGGGGCCATCGCCGGCGTGTTGGGGGCCTATTTCTTGCTATATCCGACGGCCACTGTAGCTGTGCTGGTGCCATGGTTCTGGTTTTTTGGTGCCTTCCCTATGCCCGCTGCCCTCCTCATCGGCTTCTGGTTCTTGCTGCAGCTTTTCAATGGTATAGCTGCCCTCGGGGCGCAGGCGGTGGGCGTGAACGTGGGCGTCGCCTTCTGGGCCCACGTCGGCGGGTTCCTCACCGGACTTCTCCTCACCGCCCTCCTAAGGAGACCCCAGCGGCCCAGGCCCCGTGTTTCAGGGGGGGAGTTCTGGCCCTGAGTGGGGCAGCAGCACCGGCCTGTGCTCGGGTGCCCATCCTGGCTCCACCCACCCTTAGCTCCTCGCCACAGGGCCGCCGCTCATTGACAAATGGGGGTTGCTCCCCCATTATAGGGGTCATAGTCTTTCGGGCGGGTCGTATAGATAGGAGGTGTTGCAGTGGAGCGTTCTCTGCTCGTTGGCGTGTTCCTAGTGTTGGCTGCGGTGGCTTCGGCCTGTGGCGGGGGGGCGGAGGAGGAGCAAGTCGCTGCCCCTGGCCCTCCGACGCCGGCGGCCACCCAACCAGCCGGCGCCAGCCCCGTCGTCGGGGCCACTCCCACACCACGTGGGGAGCCGGCGGCCGCGGGCGACGAGGCCTTCCCCGGCGTGCCCTTGCCCCGTGGCGCCGTGCTTGACACCTCTATACGCATAGGCTCCCTGCCAGGGCCGGTACCCGCGCCCTCCGGTGCCTCTGGACAGATGGACGTGAAGGCGTATCGGGTGCCCCAGCCCCCGCGCCAGGTGGCCGACTTCTACCGCGGCGCCATGCCTCAACGGGGCTGGTCTGACGCCCTAACGATACTAGAGAGGGATGCTCCTGAATATGAGGCTTACTTCGTCTTCGAGGGGAAGGAACGTGGCAGGTCGTGTAAGGAATTATGTGTAGGAGTCTGTGTTTAATGGGGGGGCACGACC
>JAVVHA010000020.1 GCA_032249735.1 Dehalococcoidia bacterium
GGAGGGGGCTTCTCGGGCCCTGGGAGCGGGGGCAGGCGTCATCCTCTTCGGCCTGGCCCTGCAGCTCCTCAAGGCGGGCGCTGGTGGGGTGGCCGCCGTGCTCGACGTCCTGTCGGTCCATGGCGTGGCCGGCTTTCTGGGGCTGGGGTGGTTGGGATCGGCCCTCCTCATGAGCGGTTCGCCCATGGCCGCCGTGGCCGTCAGCCTGAC
Source organism: Dehalococcoidia bacterium (assembly GCA_032249735.1). GTDB lineage: Bacteria > Chloroflexota > Dehalococcoidia > SM23-28-2 > HRBIN24 > JAVVHA01. Next base: position 211 of record JAVVHA010000020.1, read on the forward strand.
GGGTGCTGGCACCGTCTCCGCCTCCGAGGGGCTGGCCATGCTGAGTGGCTCCCGAATGGGGGCCTCGTCCTCGGTCCTCCTCCTGGGGTTTGTCCTCTACCTGATGCAGCGGCGCTCGGCCGATGGGCTTTTCATCGGGGTGGTGGCGTTGCTGGTGGCTAGTACCCTTTGGCTGCCGGCGGTGCCCCTGGGCCTGGCCCTGGCCCGTTTGCCCTGGCTCCACCCCGAGGCCTTAGCGGTGCCCGCCGCCCTCACGAAAGGGGTAAGCGGATTTTATGGCCCCCTGGTGCAGTGGGGCCTGGAGCACCTGCACCATCTCCTGGTGTTCGCTGGTGGGGTGGGCCTGCTCCTACTTTCCTTTTTCGTCTTCGACAGGGCGCTGCCCCAGCTGGACACGGAGGGGCTGGCAGCCCGTCGCCTGGACTCCCTCACCCAGCGGCCCTGGGCCATGTTCCTCCTAGGGCTAGCGGTGACGGCGCTGACCATGTCTGTATCCGTCTCGGTGGGGCTGCTGATCCCCCTCTCCCTGCGGGGATATGTACGGCGGGAGATGATCGTGCCCTACATCATGGCTGCCAACATCTCCACCTGGGTGGATACCCTGGCTGCAGCCGCTCTGGTGGGCTCGGGGGCGGCCTTGGGCATAGTGCTGGCCATCATGATGGCCGGCTCCATCCTGACCCTGGGCATCCTCCTCCTGTCATACAGGCTTTACTCCCGGTGGGTCCTGCGGTGGGCCCGGAGGGTGCTGGCAAGCAAGAGAGGGTTCGCCCTCTTCCTGGCCGTGTATGCAGCGGCACCTCTCGGGCTCTTGCTGCTTGGAAATCCCTGAGGCCTCGCCTAGAGACGCCTACAGCCCCTCCATCCTGAAGGGATAGGGGCTATCACCGGCAACTGTTGACACATGGCAGGACATGTGTTACATTGATGGCGATGGCCAGACGGCTTTCCCCGTCTGTATCCCCATTTATGTCCCAATCGTCCTTTTAGCAGTTGGGAGACCATGTCCCTTTGGACCGGCTAAGAGGGGGAGTGTCCGACTATGGTGATGAGAGTCGACGTGTCTGGCGATGGCCACCGGCTGCCCACTTTCCTCAAGAGCTACTCCCGCATCCCCGAGGTGATGGAGCTGCCTGACCTCATCCGGGTGCAGCGCGAGTCCTACCAATGGCTGATAAGAGAAGGCATCCAGGAGCTCCTGGACGAGATATCCCCCATCCAGGACTACACAGGTGCCAGGCTAGAGCTCCGCTTCGAGAAGGAGATATACCCCAAAGCCGACCCTATCAGCGAGGACGAGCTGCCGCCCCGCCTACGGGAGGAGCTGAGGCGGCGCGGGGAGAAGATGTGGATGGAGGGCGAGGTACCCCTGGAGGACGTGTACGACAGCCATGGCCGCCTCATCGCCCCCAAGGGCGAGCCCCTTACCCGGGAGCGGGCGCTGGCCCTGCGGGAGGCAGGCATCGAATCGGTGCCCGTGCGCCCTTACCGGTTAGGGCAGCCCAAGCTATCGGAGCAGGAGTGCCGGGAGAAGGACCTCACCTATGCCGCCCCCCTGCGCCTCAACGTCCGCCTCCTCATCAAAGAGACGGGGGAGATAAAGGAACAGGAGATATTCCTGGCCGACTTGCCCCTCATGACCGAGAGGGGCACCTTCATCATCAACGGCGCTGAGAGGGTGGTGGTCTCCCAGCTCATTCGCTCCCCCGGCGCCTATTTCACCCTGCAGCGGGACCCCGTAAGTGGCCGCATGCTCTGCCAGGCTAGCCTCATCCCCAACCGTGGGGCCTGGCTGGAGTTCGAGACCAGCTCCCGCGACGTCATCTACGTTAAGGTAGACCGGCGGCGCAAGATGACAGCTACCCTCCTGCTGCGGGCCATGGACCCCGGTGGGGAGGGGGGAGAGGCAGGCAGCAACGAGCGCCTCCTCCACCTCTTTGCCGATGTGGACACCGACCCCGAGCACCGCTATATCCAGGCCACCCTGGAACGGGAGGGGGGGCCACGCAACCGGCAGGACGCCCTGCTGGAGTTCTACCGGCGCATGCGCCCAGGCGACCCGCCCACCCTGGAGAGCGCCCGCCGCCTCCTGGCCGAGCTCTTCCTCAACCCCCGCCGCTACGACCTGGGGAAGGTGGGGCGCTACAAGCTAAATCGTCGCCTGGGCCTGGCCATCCCCCATAGACACCGCACCCTCACCTTCGAGGACCTGGTGGCGGTGGTCAAGGAGATCATCCGCCTCAACCGCGGCCTGGGACGCTCCGACGATATCGACCACCTGGGGAACCGACGGGTGCGCACGGTGGGGGAGCTGGTCCAGAACGCCATGCGCGTGGGCTTCCTACGCATGGAGAGGGGCATTAAGGACCGCATGAGCATCACCGACATCGCCGAGGCCGCCCCCGCCGGCCTCATCAACGTACGCCCGGTCCAGGCCACCCTGCGGGAATTCTTCGCCAGCTCCCAGCTCTCCCAGTTCATGGACCAGACCAACCCTCTAGCGGAGCTCACCCACAAACGCCGCCTCTCCGCCCTAGGGCCTGGGGGCCTCTCCCGCGACCGGGCCGGATTTGAGGTCAGAGACGTCCACCACAGCCATTACGGGCGCATCTGCCCCATCGAGACGCCCGAGGGACCCAACATTGGCCTCATCGGCAGCTTGGCCACCTATGCCCGCGTCAACGAGCTTGGGTTCATCGAGACCCCATACCGCAAGGTATACAAGGAGCTGCCCACCAACTCCCCCCTCCTGGTGGGGCGCATCCTGAGGGAGGACGTGGTGGACGGGGCGGGCCAGGTGGTGGCCCGCGCTGGTGAGGAGGTGACGCCTCAGCTGGCCCAGCGCCTAGCCGCCCTACCGGCGGGCACCAAGGTAAAGGTGCGGCCCTTCATCTCCAACGAGGTGGTATACCTGCCGGCCGACGTGGAGGAGGAATACGTCATCGCCCAGGCCAACTCCATGGTGGACGAACGAGGCCACTTCTTGGACGAGAGGGTGGAGGCCCGCAAAGGCGGCAGCTTCATCACCGCCCGCCCTGAAGAGGTGGACTACGTCGACCTCAGCCCCAAGCAAACGGTCTCCGTGGCCGCCTCCCTCATCCCCTTCCTCGAGCACGACGACGCCAACCGCGCCCTCATGGGGGCCAACATGCAACGGCAGGCGGTGCCCCTGGTACGCCCACAGGCCCCCCTGGTGGCCACCGGCATGGAGAGGAGGGCAGCCTCCGACTCCGGTCAGATCGTCGTGGCCGAGGGCGATGGCTGGGTGAAGACCGTCACGGGCGATGCCATCACCGTAGTGTATGACGACGGGCGGGAAAAAACCTACCAGCTCTTCAAGTTCCTGCGAACCAACCAGGGGACCTGCCTCAACCAGCGGCCGGTGGTCCGCAAGGGCCAACGGGTGCGCAAGGGCGATCCCCTGGCCGACTCTTCCTCCACCGACCAGGGCGAGCTGGCCCTGGGGCAGAACCTCCTGGTGGCCTTCATGGCCTGGGAGGGCTACAACTTCGAGGACGCTGTCATCATATCCGAGGCGGTGGTGCGGGAGGACCGCTATACTTCCATCCACATCGAGGAGTACGAGATAGAGGCCCGGGAGACCAAGCTGGGCCCCGAGGAGATCACCGCCGACATCCCCAACGTGGGGGAGGAGGCCCTTAAGGACCTGGACGAGTGGGGGGTGGTGCGCATCGGGGCGGAGGTGCGGGCCGGCGACATCCTGGTGGGCAAGATCACCCCCAAGGGGGAGACGGAGCTTTCGGCGGAGGAGAAGCTGTTGCGGGCCATCTTCGGCGAGAAGGCGCGGGACGTTAAGGACACCTCCCTGCGCATGCCCCACGGCGAATGGGGGAAGGTCATCGCCACCAAGTTCTTCGCCCGCCCCGACCAAGACCACGGCCAGCCTGGCCACCAGTGCCGATGGCCCCCCTACGCCGAGATCACCGAAAACCTGGCCGTGGGCATCAACGCCAAGGTGCGCGTCTACGTGGCCCAGCGTCGGCCCATCACCGTGGGGGACAAGATGGCCGGCCGCCACGGCAACAAAGGGGTCATCGCCAAGATCCTCCCCGTGGAGGACATGCCACACTTGCCCGATGGCACGCCGGTAGACATCATCCTCAACCCCATCGGCGTGCCCAGCCGCATGAACATCGGTCAGGTGCTGGAGACCCACCTGGGATGGGCGGCCAAGAGACTGGGCTTCCGGGCCATCTCCCCCGTCTTCGACGGCTGCAGCCCCAGGGACATCGAGGACATCCTCTGCCGCACTTGGCTGGTGGAGAAGGCCGGCGCCCTTCTGTCCACCCCGGTGGAGGAGCCCAACCCCCTAGGGGAGAACGTGGACTACCCCCGCGCCTGCGCCTGGCTGCGGGAGCAAGGCTATGACCCGGCCAAGGTCTTCTCAGGTCAATACCCGGGGGAGGCCAAGCGGGCGGCCCTGGAGCTGTGGCTAGAGGAACAGGGCCTTTCGGGGGTGCGGGGCCGGCCCATGGAGGAGCTGGAGGACCTGGCAGAGAGGCTGCTCCTGGAGCGGGGGGTGGCCGCCCCCATATACGGCCGCCAGGTCCTCATCGATGGCCGCACTGGCGAGCCCTTCCAGCAGCCCGTCACCGTGGGCTACATCTACATGATGAAGCTCATCCACCTGGTGGAGGACAAGATCCACGCCCGCTCCACCGGCCCCTATTCCCTCATCACCCAGCAGCCCCTTGGCGGCAAGGCCCAGTTCGGCGGACAGAGGTTCGGCGAGATGGAGGTATGGGCCCTGGAGGCCTACGGCGCCGCCCACACCTTGCAGGAGATGCTTACCATCAAGTCCGACGACGTGGTGGGGCGCCAGAAGGCCTATGAGGCCATCCTCAAGGGAGAGGACATCCAGGAGCGCGGGGTCCCGGAGTCCTTCAAGGTCCTCATGCGGGAGCTGCAGAGCCTCTGCTTATCGGTCCAGCCCCTGCGGGAGGAGGAGCCGGTGACCCTGCCCGAGACGGCCACCATCGACCTTCCCAAGCTAGGCATAGACCTGAGGGGATTCGAGAAAGGGGAGGATATCCTTGGCACCTGATAACGGGGAGTTCAACGCCGTCCGCATCTCCTTGGCCTCGCCGGAGCAGATCCGGTCCTGGTCCTACGGCGAGGTGACCAAGCCTGAGACCATCAACTACCGCACCCTGCGGCCCGAGAAGGACGGGCTGTTCGACGAGCGCATCTTCGGGCCCACCAAGGACTTCGAGTGCTATTGCGGCAAGTACAAGCGGGTCCGCTACCGGGGAGTGGTGTGCGACAAGTGTGGGGTGGAGGTGACAAGAGCCCGTGTGCGCCGAGAGCGCATGGGCCATATCGAGCTGGCGGCCCCCGTGGCCCATATATGGTTCGTGCGGGGCACCCCCAGCCGCATAGGCCTCCTCTTGCAGATCTCGCCCCGCAACCTGGAGGGCGTCCTTTACTTTGCCCACCACATCGTCACCAGGGTGGACCCTGAGGCCAAGGAGCGGGCCCTGGCCCGCCTGCGCCAGCAGATGGAGGAGGAGCTGGCTGCCATCGACGCCAAGTACGGCCCCGCCCTGCAGAAATTGCAGGAGCGGCAGGCCGCCGCCTTGGAGGCGCCCCCTGAGGAGCAGGCCTCCCTCCTGGCAGAGGCGGAGAAGGAACAAGAAGCCCTCATGAGCCGCATCGCCGAGGAGAAGGAGAAGGTCCGTCAGCGCTACGAGGAGGAGATAAGCGACCTGGAAGAGCTGACGGACCCCGTGCTAGATGACCATTGCACCTTCCTTAGCGAGGCCAAATACCGCAAGCTCAAGGAGAAGTACGGCGAGGTATTTGAGGCGGGCATGGGAGCGGAGGCCATCCTGGACATCTTGCGCCGCCTGGACCTGGACGCCCTCGCCCAGAGGCTGCGCCAAGAGGCCAACACAGCCAGCGGCCAACGGCGCCGCACAGCCATCAAGCGCCTGGCGCTGGTGGAGGCCTTCCGCAAGAGCGGCAACAAGCCGGAGTGGATGATCATCACCGTCCTCCCCGTCCTGCCACCGGACCTGCGCCCCATGGTGCAGTTGGACGGCGGCCGTTTCGCCACTAGCGACCTCAACGACCTGTATAGGCGGGTCATCAACCGCAACAACCGGCTCAAGCGGCTCCTGGATTTGGGGGCGCCGGACATCATCATCCGCAACGAGAAGCGCATGCTCCAGGAGGCGGTGGACGCCCTCATCGACAATGGCCGCCGGGGCCGGCCCGTTACCACCGGCGCCCACCACCGCCTCAAGAGCCTTTCCGACTTGCTGCGGGGCAAGCAAGGGCGCTTCCGCCAGAACCTGCTGGGCAAACGGGTGGACTACTCCGGCCGCTCGGTCATCGTGGTGGGGCCGGAGCTGAAGCTCCACCAGTGTGGCCTGCCCCGGCGCATGGCCCTGGAGCTCTTCAAACCCTTCGTCATGCGGGGCCTGGTGGAGAAGGGCATCGCCCACAACATCAGGTCGGCCAAGAGGATGGTGGAGAGGGCCCGCCCAGAGGTGTGGGACGTGCTGGAGGAGGTGGTGAAGGAGCGGCCGGTGCTCCTCAACCGTGCCCCCACCCTCCACCGGTTGGGCATCCAGGCCTTTGAACCCGTCCTCATCGACGGCTCGGCCATCCAGCTCCACCCCCTGGTGTGTGCGGCCTTCAACGCCGACTTCGATGGCGACCAGATGGCCGTGCATGTCCCCTTGTCGCGGCGGGCGGTGGCGGAGGCCCGGCAGGTGATGCTGGCCAGCCACAACCTCCTCCTGCCGGCCAATGGCGAGCCTACCGTCACCCCCACCTTGGAGATGGTCCTGGGCATCTACTACATGACCCTCATCAAGCCTGGGGCCAAGGGGGAGTACAAAGAGGGGGCCTTCCCGCCTCAGGGGATATACGCCAGCTTCGATGAGGCCCGCCTGGCCTACGAGCTGGGGGAGCTGGACCTGCAGGCCCGCATCCTGGTGCGGGACCAGCGCACCGGTGGCCGCCTTATCGAGACCAGCGTGGGCCGCATCCTCTTCAACGAGGTGGTCCCTCCCGAGCTAGGCTTCTACAACGACGTGATGGACAAGAAGGCCATCAAGGACCTGGTCGCCGAGTGTTACCGGCGCCTGGGCGAGGAGCGCACCGCCGAGATGGTGGACAAGATGAAGGACATCGGCTTCCGCTTCGCCACCCGCTCAGGCATCACCATCGCCATGAACGACCTGAAGGTACCACCGGAGAAGCAGCAGCTCCTGGCAGAGGCCGACGCCCGCATCGCCGAGATCCAAGAGGAGTACGCCATGGGCCTCATCACTGAGGAGGAGCGCTACCAGCGCTCCGTCCAGGTATGGCGGGAGATAAGCGACCGCACGCAGGAGATCATCGGCAAGCGCCTCTCCGAGTATGGCGGCATATACCTCATGGCCGCATCGGGGGCCAAGGGCAACATCAGCCAGATCACGCAGATGGCTGGCATGCGCGGCCTCATGAGCGACCCTTCAGGGCGCATCATCGAGCTTCCCATCCGCTCCAGCTTCCGCGAGGGGCTGACGGTCCTGGAGTACTTCATATCCACCCACGGTGCCCGCAAGGGCCTGGCCGACACTGCCCTCCGTACCGCCGACTCGGGCTACCTCACCCGCCGCCTGGTGGACGTGGCCCAGGAGGTCATCATCCAGGAGCAGGACTGTGGCACTACCCAGGGCATCTGGCTGGGGGAGCCCTCCCCGGAGCGGGCGGCCATCCAGGGCATGAAGGAGCGCATCACCGGCCGCATGGCCGCCGCCGACGTGGTGGACGCCACCACCGGCGAGGTACTGGTGCGTCGCAACCAAGAGATCGACGAAGATGTGGCCCAACGTATCGTCTCCGCCCCCGCCATCGAGGTGCTGGGTCGGCATATGGCCGGGGCGGAGAAGCAGGTCTACGTCCGCTCCCCCCTCTCTTGCCAGTCCCGCCGTGGCATATGCGCCATGTGCTATGGGCGCAACCTAGCTCGCGGCAAGCCCATACACATAGGCGAGGCCGTGGGCATCATCGCTGCCCAGAGCATCGGCGAGCCTGGCACTCAGCTCACCATGCGTACCTTCCACACCGGCGGCGTGGCCGGGGAGGACATCACCACTGGTCTGCCCCGAGTGGAGGAGCTCTTCGAGGCCCGCGTCCCCAAGGGGGCGGCGGTGATGGCCGAGACCGACGGCTACCTGGAGGTGGAGGACGGGCCCGACTTCCGCCGCCTACGGGTGGTGCACGTGGAGACCTTCCACGACGACTACCCCCTGCCTGAAGGAGCCCAGGTGGAGGTGGCCCCAGGGCAGGAGGTGACCCAGGGCCAAGTCTTGGCACGCCTTCCCCAGCCCACAGGGGAGGAGACGCTCCCCGTCCCCGCCGAGCTGGAGGTGGTGACCCGCACCGCCGGGACAGTGACCCACGTGGGCCCCGACCGAATCCAGGTAAGCTACGAGGAGCGGGAGCAGCGGGAGTATGTGGTGCCCCGCACGGCCCGCCTCAAGGTTCAGCCTGGGGAGTACGTGCGGGCCGGGCAGCCCCTTACCGAGGGGCCCCTTAACCCCCAAGACATCCTGCGTATCCTGGGCCCTGAGGCCCTCCAGTCCTACCTGGTGGAGGAGATCCAGAAGGTCTACAGCTCTCAGGGGGTCTATATCCACGACAAGCACATCGAGGTCATCATCCGCCAGATGTTGCGGCGGGTCCGCATCGACCACCCTGGGGACACCGAGTTCTTGCCTGGGGAGCTGGTGGACCGCTTCCGGTTCGAGGAGGAAAACAGCCGCGTCCTGGCCGAGGGGGGAGAGCCAGCCACCGCCCAGCCAGTGCTCCTGGGCATCACTAAGGCCGCCCTCCACACTGATAGCTTCCTGGCCGCCGCCTCCTTCCAGGAGACCACCCGTGTCCTCACCGATGCGGCCATTGAAGGGCGGGTGGACCGCCTGCTAGGACTCAAGGAGAACGTCATCATCGGGCGCATGATCCCCGCCCGGGCCCCCATCGTGGTGGAGGAGGAGCCCAAACCCCGCCGTGCCCTGGAAGAGGCCGAGCAAAGGCTCCCCTCCTTCCGCCTAGATGAGATGATGGCCTTGCCCGAGGAGGAAGAGGAGGAGGAAGAGGGATAGAAGGGCGCCCATGGGCTCGGACGCTCCCCTGGCTACCGCTTTGGCCCAGTTCCACGCCGCTGCCGACCGGCTGGGGCTGGACGATGGCCTGCGGGCCCTCCTATCCTCCTGCAAGCGGGAGCTCATCGTCCACTTCCCTGTCCGCATGGACGATGGCTCGGTGAAGGTCTTCACCGGATATCGCGTCCAGCACAATCTGGCCCGTGGCCCTGGAAAGGGGGGCATACGCTACCACCCCGCGGTGGACCTGGACGAGGTGCGAGCCCTGGCCATGTGGATGACCTGGAAGGCGGCCGTCACCGGCATCCCCTATGGCGGGGCCAAGGGCGGGGTCATGGTGGACCCCAAGGCGCTGTCCCAAGGGGAGCTGGAGCGCCTCACCCGCCGCTACGCCACAGAGCTGTCCCCCATCATCGGGCCCGAGGACGATATCCCCGCCCCAGACATGGGCACCAACCCCCAGGTAATGGCCTGGTTCATGGATACCATCAGCATGCACCATGGCTCCACCGTACTGGGGATAGTGACGGGCAAGCCGCCGGAGGTGGGGGGCATCCGCGGACGCCTGGAGGCTACGGGTCGAGGCATCACCTACATCGTGGAGGAGGCCACGGCTGCCCAAGGGCTGCCCAGGGACGGCCTCTCGGTGGCTGTGCAGGGGTTTGGCAATGTGGGCGCTACCGCCGCCATCCTCCTGCACCGGCAAGGGTTCCGGGTGGTGGCCGTAAGCGATAGCTCCGGGGGCATCTATAACGGGACAGGGCTTGACCTAGAAGCCCTCTGCCACCATAAGCGCGCCGGCCTCCCTCTGGCCCAGGCCCCGGGGGGCGACCACATCTCCAACGAGGAGCTCCTGGAGTTGCCGGTGGACGTGCTGGTGCCCGCGGCTACCGCCGCCCAGATCACCGCTGCCAACGCCTCCCGCATCCGGGCCCGCCTGGTGGTGGAAGGCGCCAACGGCCCCGTCACCCACGAGGCAGACGCCATCCTGTGGGACCGCGGCATCACGGTGGTGCCGGACATCGTAGCCAACGCTGGCGGACTGGTGGTCTCCTACTTCGAGTGGGTGCAGAACATTCAACGTCTGTTCTGGGACGAGGAAGAGGTGAACGAGCGCCTACGTCAGATGATGGTACGGGCCTTCCGTCAGGTGGCCAGCGTGGCCCGGGAGAAGGGGATCACCCTGCGGGAAGCGGCCATGACATTGGCCGTGGAGAGGGTGGTGGAGGCAATACGGCTGCGAGGCCTCTACCCCTGAAGGCCTAGGGCGGCCCGGAGCCTCTGCCAGCCCTGCCTCAGCTTCTCTTTGTCTACGGCTGCGTTCACCTCGTCCCAGGGCAGAGGAGCGGCCTCATCCAACCCTTGGGCGATGTCCCGGGCCTCCAGGCCCATCTCCCTAAGGCCCTGTTCCCATGGGGCCCAGGCGAATAGCTCTCGCCGGGTGTCCAGACGGGCGCCCAGGCGCCAGGCGCGGAGGGCCACCTCCCCCGCCCGGTGGTCGCCACGCGCCACCAGAGCAGCCACCACAGCGCGCTCCGGCCTTTCGGAGACCACTTCCACTCCTGCCCGACGGCAGAGCTTGCGCAGCCTCCCCAGCCGCTGGGCCAGCTCCTCAAGGGATGGCATGGGGGCCCACTGTAGAGGGGTGAAGGGGCGGGGAACGAAGGGGGAGGCCTCCACCCTCAACTGGGCGCGACCGCCATGCCGTGCCTTAGCAAGGGCCCTGGCCTCCTTGGCCAGGTAAGCCAGATGTGACATGTCCTCCTCGTCCTCGCCAGGCATCCCCACCTCCACCTGAAGCCGCACCTGGCTCCAACCGCGGGCGAAGGCGGCCTCTACTGCCGCCATGAGCTCCGCCTCCCCATCAGGTAGGCCCAGGGCGAGGCGGGCCCTACGGGAAGCAGGCCCCACCCAGATGGTGAGCCCTCCCCGGGGCCGGCCACCAGCCAGGACGGTGGCCGCCTCCACCCAGGCCACCTGCGGGCGCACCTGCAAAAGGCGGATGTTGACCTCCGGCGCCACCACCTGCCGCAGGGCCGGGCACAGCTCGTGGATGTGCTCGTAGCCGAGGCCCGAGAGGAAGAGCTCGCGGTAACCAGTGTTGGCCAGGAGGCGCGCAGCCGCCTCCACCACCTCCAGGGGTGGGCGCTGCCTATGGGGGCCCCAATAGCGACTGCTATAGCGGGCACAGGGGGCATGGCCATCTCCCCGTACTAGCTCCAGCTCCAGGCCGTCCCGCACCGTCTCAACGAAGGGGACCAGGGGCCGGCTGGGCGGAGGGGGGAGGGGGCTGGCCCAGACAGCTGTGGCCCCCTCGCCCTGCCCGCACATGTACACTCCCGGCACTTTGCTCACGCCGTGCCGTCCCCCCGCCAGGGCCTGCACCAAGGAGGGGATGACAGCTTCTGGGTCGCCCAAAGCTACGAGGTCTGCTACCTCCTCCCAGGGCGCGGGATTTAGGGCCGCTGGGCCACATGCCACCACCAGGGGCTGCCCAGTCCGCTCCCTCCGCCTCAGCCCAACTCCCCCCAGGTCCAGCATGTTGAGCACAGCGGGCAGGGAGAGCTCGGACGCCAGGACGAAGACTATCGCCTGATAGTCGGCCATGGGTTTCCTCTCCTCCAGCCCCCAGAGGGGGACATGGGCCTCCCGCATGGCCGTTTCCATGTCGGGCCAAGGGGCGAAGGCCCTGTGACAGGTGACCCCAGGCAGGGCGTTGAGGAGATGGTAGAGGGAGTGGACGAGAGGGCAGGCCATGCCCACCTCGTATACATCGGGATAGGCCAAAAGGACCCGCACACCAGCCTCCTCCCAGGGCCGGGGCCAAGCGTTCCACTCGCCGCCGGTGTAACGGGCCGGACGGGTCACTCGCCGCAGCAGGGGCTCGATGTCCATGGGCTCACTGGCGGAGAGTCATGTTACGTCTTCATGGCGGATGGGGCAAGGCATATACACCCCAGGCCGTGGAATGGGCCCTGTGGTGGGCGGGCCCAGCCCTCATCAAAAGGTGAGGAACCGCGAGACCTTACTTAGCGGCCCTGGAACTGGGGCTGCCGCTTGGCCAGGAAGGCCTGCACCGCCTCGCGATGGTCATCGGTGTTGAAGGTGAGCATCTCCAAGGCCACGGCCGCAGGCTGGGTAAGGGTGAGACCCCAGCGCAACCACTGGTTGAGGGCCATCTTGGTCCACCGCACAGCCCAGCGCGCCCCCGCCGCCAGGCGACGGGCATAGGCCAGGGCGGTGGGCATGAGCTCCTCGGGAGGCACCACCTTGTTCACCAGGCCCAGCCGCTCCGCCTCACGCCCATCGATGAGATCGCCCGTCATGAGGTACTCCTTGGCCCGGTGGATGCCCACTAGCAGAGGCCAGATGACGGTGCCGCCGTCGCCGGCCACCACCCCAGCCCGCACATGGGTATCGCCGATGCGGGCCGTCTCGCTCATGACAATGATGTCGCAGAAGAGGGCCAAAGTGGCCCCCAGGCCCGTGGCGGGGCCGTTGACGGCAGCCACGATAGGCTGCTCCACCCTTAACATGTTCTCCAGGATGTCCAGGGCCTCGCGCATGGTCTGCCGCTGACCCAAGAAGCTCCGCTGGATGGTGCTCTGCATCCAGCGCATATCTCCGCCCGCCGAGAAGGCCCTCCCCGCCCCCGTGATGACGATGGCATCCACCTCCGGATCGGCGGCCAGGGCAGGCCACAGGCCCACCAGCTCGCTGTGCATCACCTCGTCCACGGCGTTGAGGACCTCCGGCCGATTGAGGGTCACGATGGCCACGTTGCCCTCTTTGGACACCAGGAGCGTCCGGTAGTCGTAGGCCATGATAGCCACCTCCTCGTGGATGAACTCCCACCCATTATAACTAAGAGCGTGCGCCCCCAGGGTAGCACGGCCCACCCGCCTTGTGGGGCCAGAGCGGACGTGCTAGCATGGGGCCATCCAAAGGGGAGGTGATGGCCATGGTGGCCGTCTTCGGCAATCTGCGCCCTGAAGACGACTTGACCCACCCGCCGGGCCCCGAGCCCAACTACAACGAGAGCGCCTATTACAACTTCTTCGACCGGGAGCAAGGGCTAGGGGGCTTCGTGCGCATAGGCAACCGGGTCAACGAGGGCTATGCGGAGGTGACCCTCTGCCTCTTCCTGCCCCAAGGGGACGCCGTCTTCAACTACCTGCGCCCGCCCATCTCCTCCAACGATGCCTTCGCCGCCGGGGGTATGCGGTTCGAGGTGCTGGAGCCCTTCCGCCGCCATCGCACCACATATGAGGGGTGGGCCATCTACCTGGCTGATCCCCGGGCCCTAGCCGACCCCGGCCAGGCCTTCCGCACCAGCCCCCGCGTGGAAGTGCACTTAGACCTGGTGCACGATGCCATCGGCCCCGTATATGGCACCACCGCCGCCGAGCGGGACGTCCAAGACCTGGAGCGGGCCTTCGCCCGCGCCCATTATGAACAGCATATGCGGGCCACCGGCGTCCTGGTCATCGATGGCCAGGAACACCGCCTACAGGCCCTGGGCCTGCGCGACCACTCCTGGGGCCCCCGCTACTGGCAGGCCATCCCCTGGTACCGTTGGCTCACCTGCTCCTTCGGGGAGGACTTGGGCATTATGGTCAACGTCACCTGCCGCCCTGATGGCTCCCTGGTCCGCCATGCGGTAGTGGTCCGGGGCCCGGAGCTTTTGCAACGCACCGACCAGGTGGAGCTGGAGTCCGATCATGAGGAAGGCACCCGCTACCATCGGGGCATGCGGGCCAACATTCATCTGGAGGGAGAGGTTATAAGGCTAGAGGGGACAGTGAGGGGGTTTGTGCCCCTGCGCAACCGCCGCGCCGGCCACGTCACCCACATTGGCGAGGCCATGACCGAGTACCGGTGGGGCCAGCTGGTAGGGCTCGGCATATCGGAATACCTGGACCAGATCCAATAGGCGGGGCAGGACAGCCCTACCGTCCTGGAGCCGCTTGGTAGGCAGAGGGCCCTGCTGTTGCGTCTGCGAGGGGGAGGGCGTGATGCAGGGCCTTCACGTGATCACCCCTCCATCTCCACGGCCCCGAAGCAGACGCAAGCTGCAGATAAACGCCCCTCGGCGGAGGGGCTCCGCACCTAGCGGGGAGGCATGCGTAAGGCCCCATCCAGGCGGATGGTCTCCCCATTCAGATACGGGTTGCGGACGATGGCCTCCACCAGCATGGCATACTCCTCGGGGGTACCCAGCCGCCTGGGGAAGGGCACGTTCTGCTCCAGGGCCTGCCGCTGAGGCTCGGGCAGGAGCCCCAAAAGCGGGGTGTCGAAGACGCCGGGGGCTATGGTCACTACCCGGATGCCCAATCCGGCCAGGTCTCGTGCCGCTGGCAGGGTGAGGCCCACCACCCCCGCCTTGGAGGCGGCATAGGCCACTTGCCCCACCTGCCCCTCAAAGGCAGCTACCGAGGCGGTATTGATGATGACCCCTCGCTCGCCCGTGGGCAGGGGGTCCAGACCCGCCATGGCCGCCGCCGCCAGACGCCGGACGTTGAAGGTGCCCACCAGGTTCACCTCGATGACCTTGCGGAAATGGTCCAGCCTGTGGGGGGTGCCATCGCGACCCACCACCCTGGAGGCCCAGCCGATGCCAGCACAGTTGACCACCACCCTTAGGGGGCCTAGCTCCTGGGCCCGCTGCACTGCCCTGGCCACGGCGTCCTCGTCGGTCACGTCCGCCTGGGCGAAGGCAGCCGCCGCGCCCAGCTCCGCCGCCAGGGCCTCACCACGCTGGACGTTCAGGTCCAGGATGAGGGCCTTGGCTCCTGCGGACACCAGACGGCGGACGGTGGCCTCCCCCAGCCCCGAGGCGCCACCAGTCACCAGGGCTACCACGCCTTCTACGTCCATCTCCCTACCTCCTGATGGTGTCCGAGGCCAATGTAGGGTCGGCGCGGGGTTGGGTCAAGCGCCGTTGCGCCTGGGTAGCCCTCTTGCTAAACTCCCCATCGGTGCTCCCCCTTAGCGGCGTGCGCGTCCTGGCCTTGGAGCAAGCGGTGGCCGTGCCTCTGGCCACCCGCCACCTGGCGGATATGGGGGCGGAGGTCATCAAGTTGGAGCGCCCAGGTAGTGGCGACTTCGCCCGCAGCTACGATAGCCTAGTAAAGGGCCAAAGCACCTACTTCGTCTGGATCAACCGCGGCAAGAAGAGCGTCACCATCCAGCTGAAGCACCCCAAAGGGCGAGAGTTGGTGCGGGCCCTGGCCCGCCAGGCGGATGTATTTGTCCAGAACTTGGCCCCTGGGGCAGCGGAGAGGCTAGGCCTGGGAGGGCAGGAGCTCCTCGCCCTCAACCCCCGCCTCATCTATTGTTCCCTCACCGGATATGGCAGCTCGGGCCCCTACCGGGACAAGAAGGCCTATGACCTACTCCTGCAGGGAGAGGTGGGGGTCATCTCCACCACCGGCACGCCAGAGGCCCCAGCCAAGGTAGGAATATCCATCGTCGATATCGCGGGCGGCATGTATGTGCTCAACGGCATCCTCCTCGCCCTGCTGGAAAGGGAGCGGACGGGGAGGGGCAGGGTGCTGGAGGTCTCCCTCTTCGATGCCATCGCTGAATGGATGCACGTGCCCCTTTTATACGTGATGCATACGGGTAGGCCCTTCCCACGGGCCGGTCAGCGGCACAATATGATCGTCCCCTATGGCCCCTACCGCTGTGGCCAGGAGGGGAGCGTCAATCTGGCCATCCAGAACCAGGAAGAGTGGCGACGCTTCTGCGCCGTGGTGCTGGAGGAGCCAGAACTGGCCGACGACCCCCGCTACGCCGACAACCAGAGGCGGGTGATGCACAGGGAGACCCTGGAGGCCCACATCGAGGAGCGGTTCGCATCCCTGGGGATATCGGAGGTGGTGCGCCGCCTGGAGGAGGCCGAGGTCCCCTATGGCCTGGTGCGCGACGTCACCGACCTGCCCCGTCATCCCCAGCTGGCGGCCCGCGGCCGCTGGCTGGAGGTGGGCAGCCCCGGCGGCCCTATCACTATGCTCCGCTTCCCCATTGAGGCACCGGGCTGGGAGCAGGAGCCTAGTCGCATTCCCGCCCTGGGCGAACATACGCGGGAGGTCCTCTCACGGCTGGGCCTCTCCCCGGAGGAGCTGGACGCCCTGGCCGAGGAAGGGGTCATCTAGCTGAGGGGCGAAGCCCGCTGTCGCTCCTCCTCTAGCCAGCGTTGGAACTCCCCCGCTGGGTCAGGGGTGCCCAGGGCCAAGGCAGCGGTGCGCCGGCTATGGATGCCAGCGGCCACCAGGCGGGCCTCGTCCTCTGCCAAACGCGAGCGGTCCTGGGGAAGCACGGGATCCCAACTCACCTGCAAGCGCAGGGAGGAGAAGGGGCGCCCCATATACCTCTCTAGTAGGCGCAGGACCATGATGGTCCGCTCCTTGATGGCCGCCGTGCGGATGAGCCGCTTCCTCTGCACCTTCTTGATCAACGGGTCCATCTCCATCTGGAGGGCGATTCCCGAAAGGGCACGTTGGTTATCGCCAAAGGCGGTGCGGGGCGTCTCCGAAAGGTCGTGCAGGACACGGAACAGGAGGTTCACATAGTCCACGTGCAGACCCACTCCTCCCCCCTGCAACAGGTCCAGGAGGTAGGCACGGGCCCGCTCCGGCAGCTCCCACACCGCCCCCGGCTGGACGACGATGTCCCGCGCCTCGGTGACGTTCTCCAGGACAGCGATGGGGTTGCCGGAAAGCTCCAGGATCATGGAGAGCTGGCTCATGGCGCGGTTCAGCTCTTGGGCCACCTCCTTTATGGCCACGATGTCAGACGTGCCCCAGAACTGTTTGGGCTCCCGCAGGTTGGGGTAGATGACGAATGGGATGAACCCATAGGGGTTAGGCCGTTCCTCCACTACATCATCGTCCACCCACAATTGGAAGGCGTCTTGGGTCCACACCTCCACCACCGTGTGGGAGGTGGACCGCAGGAGCGAGGGGCGGATGAAGGGAGGCCTCCGTCCGTCCTCCGAAGAGGGAAGGTGAGGATAGAGCAGGGCCACCTCCTCAGCGGTGAGGGTGTAGCGGAGGGCCACCCGCCAGATGCGGCTCACATCGTCCCCTAGCCACCAAACGTAGAGGCCCTGCACGTCAGGGGTGGCGATGCGCACCGTCCCCTCCCGCGGGTCCCACGTCACCTTGTAGCAGGCGTCCCCCAGGACGGAGCAGTCGATCTCGTTGTCCAGGTCCAGCTGGTCCAGGCGGTTGGCCTCGTGGACCTCCTGGAGGGCCCGTTGGGCCTCCATGGCCAGGGCCTCCCCTTCTGGGCCCTCCTGCCCCGGCAGGACGTGCACCCGCATGCCCTGCATGACGTAGGCAGCCGTCTTGTCGATGATAGCCTTGGCGTAGTTGAAGGTGAGGCGGCGGCCGCGTCCAGATGCCCCCTCCCACTGGTGCCCACGGTAGAAGTCTAGGTAGTCCTGGTAGGCCCGCAGGCGGTCCAGGTCCATGCGGGCCAGCTGCCGGGGAAGGCTTTCCGTTGTGCTTACCATGTGCCCCGCCTCCTCTCCCCCTGACGCGCCCTCTCCAGGGCGCGGAAGACGGTGCGCCTGGAGACGCCGAAGCGGCGGGCCAGCTCATCGATGCCCATGCCCTGCCGGCGCAGGTCTACGATGAGCCGATCACGGTGGGCCCCCAAAAGGGCCCTTATGCCACCAGGCTCGTCATAGCGGCAACGGGGCAAAGGGCAGCGGAGACAGGAGGGATAGATATCGCACCCCTCGTCGCGATAGTGGGTGTGCTCAGGGAGGGCGTCCTCCCGCACCCTGGAGAAGATGCTGCTCATGCTCCATCACCTCCCTAGGGATGCCTGTGTCCACGGGCCACCCTGGGCCCCTTAAGCTCTGAAGCCGCCTCCACCGCTAGGGCCAAGCTCACTAGGAAGTCGTCGCCGCCACGGGCGAAGAAGTCCATGGTGCGGTTGGGACGGTAGATGACCTGGGCCCCCTCCAGTTGGCGCCACATCTCCCGTGCCTCCTGGGAGCCGTCTGGGGCGTAGAGACGCAGGCGACCGGTGTTGACAGCGGCCAGAAGCCCGAACCCCAGGCGGGACTTGACTTGGGCCGAGAAGCGCACGGGCATCACCACCTCCGCTCCCAAGGCCCGGGAGAGCTGGGCAGCCAAGGCCTCCCCCAGGCCGGTGGCGTCCACCGCCACCCGTCGCACCCGCCACACCCGCCCCAGCAGGTCTGCCAGGCGGGCCCAGAGCTGGTGGTGGGGTACAGCGACGAACGCCTGTTGCTCCACCACCTCCACCACCGGCCCCAGCTCCTCCTGGTCAGGGAAGCGGACACGGGCAATGGTGAGGACCGTAGGGTTATGACGCCCCTCAAGCCCTGGGAGGTCCTGGCCTCCCACGTCCAGGCCGGCCACATAGGCCTCCCCGGGGTGGGGGACTGCCTGCCGGGGATGGTCGCCCCGCACCTGGGCCAACTGGCTGGCCGAGAAGAGCCTCCCCTCCCCCTGGATGGGCCGCAGGGCGTACTGGGTGCGGAAGAGGGGGTGCTCCTCCCCCAGCCGCTGCCTCTCCTGTTCCACGAAGCGGCCATAGGCGGGGTTGTAGCGGGCCACCACCGTCCAGTCCACCTGGAAGTGGCGCCTGATGCCGTCCCGCCGCTCCAGCTCCTGGTGATGCTGGGCCATCTCCTCCAGGAGGGTGGAGCCGTCCCAAGGGGTGCCATAGAGGACGACGGTGGCACCGGTGGCAGCGGCCATGGGCAGGAACTCGCGGTAGAACTTCTCCTTGTCCACCTCCTGGGCCTCGTCCATCTCCAGCATCAGGTGGGCGGTGTGCCCCACCACATGGGCCTCAGGCTCGGCCGAGAGGAAGAGCTGGCGTGCCCGCCCCAGACGCACTGCCCTCCCCTCCTCCAAGGACGCTATCTCCCCTAGCCCCGCTTCCTGCACCAAGCCCCAAAGGCGCCGCAGGCTGATGCGCCCCTGCGGGTCGAAGGTAGGGGCCCCCTTGACCATCTCCACCGGCCGGTGGAGGTGACGGGCCAGAAGGTAGAGCTCCATCTGGGCGGAGAGCTCGTTCTTGCCCGCCTGCCGGGCCATCACCACCGTGAAGGAGAGCCCCTTGCCCTCCCGCACGCTGGATAGCACCTCCCGCACCACCTCCACCTGATACGGCCTCAGCACCCTCCCCAAAGGCCAGCCCACCTTCATCACCTGTCGAACATATGTTCTACGAAAGGATGATAGGCGTGAGGGGGGAGGTATGCAAGGGGTCGACGTCACAGGTTGGGTAGGGCCGGCTATGGCCGTCCGCGCCTTAGGCAGACCCCTGGGGGTTAGGCCAACTCAGGCGGGGGGAAGAGGACCTCCCCTGTCTCGGCGTCCTCCACCCGGATGGCCATCTGGGGGCAACCGCGGGCTGCCTCTAGCACTACTTCCTCCGGCTCCCCTGCCGGGTCCCCCACCGCCGACTGCAGGTTCTCATTCTCATGGAAGACGCCAGGGGCGGTGAGAATACAGATCCTCGACCCTACGCACCGGTCATAGTCCACGGTTATGCGCAGCCGCCTGCCCATCGTCACCACTCCACCCACAGCTCCTTAAGGGCCCTGGCCACGATGGTGCGATGGTACTCGCGGGGCCGCTCGGCCAGGCGCAGGGAGGGGAAGCGCTGCGTAAGGGCCAGAAACGCCTCCTGGGCCTCCAGCCGGGCCAAGGGCGCCCCTAGGCAGATGTGGATGCCATGCCCAAAGGCCACATGAGGGTTGGGATTGCGGGTGATGTCCAGCACGTCTGGCTGGGGAAACTTCTCCGGGTCCCTATTGGCGGCGGCCAGCACCACCAACATCCGGTCGCCCTCCCGCAGATGCTTCCCCCCAAGCTCCGTGTCCTCCTTCACCCATCGGAAGGTAGCCTTCACCGGCCCATCGTATCTCAGCAGCTCCTCCACGGCTGGCCGCACGAGCTGGGGGTTCTCCCGCAGCAGGTCCCACTGTTGGCGGTGCTCCATAAGGGCCACCACCCCGTTGGCCAGGAGGTTGGTGGTGGTCTCATGGCCGGCGAAGATGAGGACGGTGCAGGTGGCAAGGACCTCCTCATGAGAAAGGAGGTCTCCCCGCTCCTCCGCCTGCACCAGGGCGGAGATGAGGTCGTCCCTGGGGTGGAGACGCCGCTCATGCACCAGGGGCTCGAAGTACTCCAACAGGTGCTGCAGCCCCCTTTGAGAGCGCTCTCGTCGGTCGGGTTCGTCTGCCCGTATGAAGAAGACGCGAGACGTCTCGTCAGACCACTCCTTCACCTTTTCCCGGTCCTCAGGAGGCACCCCCATGTACTCAGAGATGACGATGACGGGCAGCTGGAAGGCAAACTCTTTAATAAATTCCATGTGCCTCTTGGCGGCAACCGCTGAAAGCAGCTGGTCTATAAGCTGCCGTATCCGCGGCCGCAGCCGCTCCACCGTCGTGGGGGTAAAGGCCTTGTTGATGAGCATGCGCACGCGCGTGTGATAGGGCGGGTCGGTGAACACCAACCACTTGGAGAAGTAGTTGATGAGGAGGGAGAGGCGATCGCGGTCCTCAGGCTGGAGCTCCAAGATCAAGGAGGCCATGCGGTCGGACGAGAAGCGCTCGTAGTCCCTGAGGACACCCACCACATCCTCATAGCGGGTGACAAGCCACCCCTTCCACCGCTCGTTCCAGTGGACCGGGTCCTCCTCCCGGATCCGAGCGAAGTAGGTATAGGGGTCAGCCACCACCTCCGGCGCCAGCAAGTCATCGCTAATGGCCATGGCCCACCTCCTGGCCCGCCCTCTCGGTGGAAACTAGCACCATCGCCGAACTTTGTCAAGCTGCTCCGCGATGCATCCCTATTATCAGGGAAAGCTAAGACAGCGGGCAGAAGCCCCATGCCCTCAAAGCCGTCCCAGCCAGCGGGCGCATGCCTCTTAGAGCCCTTTTTGTAAGGTTTTGCCCGACTGACGAGGGGATGCACATGGGCTTAGCATATAGTGGATGGTCGCTAAGTGACGGAGGTGGGGATATGTTCATCGCCAGTCTGAACCTGAAGGCCCTTGAGGGGATGGCCCGTCAGGCCAAGGACCCCGTCTGTGGCATGATGGTGGACACTTCCAAGGCCCTCTCCCATGCCCACAACGGCACCACCTATTACTTCTGCTCCCAGAGCTGCAAAGACAAGTTCGCCGCCGCGCCCAACCAGTACGTATAGGCGCTTCCTAAGGGCAGAGGCCGGGCCTCAGGCCGGGGCCACCTCCACCCGTGTCGAGCGGTCGGTGGGGCAGGGCTGCCACTCGGTGGGCCAGTAGCGGAGATGGCCGTAGCCGCCCGCCAGGTGGAGCCACTTGATCATGGCCCCTTCCACCTGGTTGGGGCCCCGCCAGCCGGGGAACTGGTAGGGCTCCCACCCGTTGTAGATGATGACCTGGCCGGGGCGCACCGCCGGCGATAGCTTGGCTGGCAGCACCGTCTCCCCCAGGTCGTTGTACACCCGCACGTCCTGCCCATCCCTTATCCCCCGCTGCTGGGCGTCTTGGGGGTTCATGAGCACGTGGGGCCTGCCCCGGTGCGTCTCCAGCAGGATGCGGTTGACGATGTTCAGAGAGTGGATACTCCACCGGTTGTGCCCACTGGTGAGCACCAGGGGGTAGTTACCCCCTATGGGCGGCGTCTCCTTGTGGCAGGGCAGCTCCTCCCCCGCCTCCAGGAACCACTCGTGGTCGATATAGAACTGGGCGCGGCGGGTAAGGGTGGCGTAGGGCACCTTCTTCTCCACATGCCACCGCAGCGGGGTGAAGGTCTCGTCGGGGCGGAAGTCGGAGGCCTGGGCCAAGCCCCGCGCCGAGATGCCCGGCCCCGCCCACCGTTCGTAGCCTTTCTCCCGCAGGGTGTGGAGGCCAGTGCCCTCGGGCAGCCCGCCGGTGAGGGCTGAGTCCTCCACTATCTCCTGGGCCAGCCTCTCCTCGCTCTCCCAGGCCCCCTCGCCAGTCATGGCTGCATAGAGGCCGTCCAGGTGGTGGACGTTGCCCCTGCAGTCCTTATATTCCAGAAGCCCCCGCTTCTTGGCCCTCTCCTCCACCTTCTTAGCCAGCAAGCAGAATATCTCCCACTCCGACTTGGCCTCCCCGGGGGGCTCCACCACCTTATCGCAGAAGGTGAGCATCATGGTGTGGGTGCTGGGGATGCCGAAGCCTATCTTTTCGTACTGCTGGGCGATGGGAAGGAAGATGTCGGAGTAAAGGCCAGTGATGCTCATGCGCCAGTCCATGGTGACCACCATCTTCAGCTGGGGCCACAGATGGCGTAGGAGGAGCTGACCGCCTCGGGTGCGGCGCAAGGCGTTGCCCCCACACTCGATGAACACCCTTGGCGGGTGCTGGGGCCCGGGCAGGTCCACCCCCGCCCACCATCCCTTCTCCATGGCCTCCCGCCAATAATCCTCAAAGGAGCGCTTCATGGAGGGGTCGTGCCACTCCCGGCGTCCCCACACTTGCTGGAAGCCGCTATGGTAGTACCAGACGAAGATGGGCGGCACCATAGCCGGCCGGCCAAAGAGGGGGGCCCGCTTGGACAGCTCGATGGCCGCTAGGGCATCGGTGAGGGTGGGGTCCTCTTGGCGGAGCATCTCCCACACTTGGCGCTGCAGCTCTACCACCTCTTGGAACCCCTCTCGCCCTGGGCGACGCTTGGCTGGCTGCATGAGCCAGCCATCCAGCATGGCCGCCAACCAAGCCCGCACGCCCGTGCCCTTACGCCCCCAGTTGCCCGTGAGGCCCAAAAGCAGCAGCCAGGACCGCTCTATGAGGTCGCCATGGTAGATCTTGCCCGCACCCCCAAGACAGCAGATGATGGTGGTGCGCTTGCGGGCCACCTTCCTGGCCAGCTCCCGAATCACCTCTGGGTGCACCTGGCATATCTCGCCCGCCCGCTCTGGGGAGTAGTCCCGTAGCCGCTCCCGCACCAGGGCGAAGACGGGGCTCACCGCCACCTCCTGCCCATCCTTGAGGCGGACGGAGAAGGTTCCCTCTAGAGCTGGCTCCACTTCCCCTAGGGCCAAGGTGCCCCGTGGCGCCTCAGTCAAGGCTCCCTTACGCAGGTCCCAGAAGTAGAACTGGTCATCTCGCCCCCCTTCCTGCAGGTCGCATTGGCGCAGGAAGCGTCGCGTGTCCCGTCGCACCAAGAGGGGGAGGTCCGTCTGCTCCCGCACGAAGCCCAAATCGTAAAGGCCCTCCTCCACGATGACGTGACACATGCCCAGGGCCAGGGCGGCGTCGGTACCCGGGCGCACCGGCAGGTGGTAGTCGGCGTGCACCGCCGATGGGCTGAAGTCGGGGGCCACCGTCACCACCTCCGCCCCGCGGTAGCGGGCCTCGGTGATGTAGTGCTGGTGCGGGATGCGCGTATAGGTGGGGTTGGAGTACCAGATGAAGATGAGGTCCGAGTGGAACCAGTCGTCGATGGAGCTGACGGGGTCGAAGATGCCATAGGTGAGGTAGAAGCCTGGGGCGAAGTCGTTCATCTCGGCGTTGACGTCCGTCACCAGGCCCCCGATGAGGGAGGCGAAGCGGCCCCGCCCTGTCCCTCCCCAGGTGCTGATGTTACAGCCGCTGAGGAAGATGATGGACTCCGGCCCCACCTCGGCGATGGCGTCCAGGATGGCATCGGCGATCTCCGTAAGAGCCTGGTCCCAAGAGATGCGCCGCCACCGCCCCGAGCCTCTTGGGCCCACCCGCCGCAAGGGATAAAGCACCCGCTCCTTGGCGTACAGATGCTGGCTCCAGGCCACCCCCTTCTGGCACCCCATGGGGTTCATGTCGGGGACCCCAGGCTCTATTTGCGGCAGGTGGCCCCCCTGCTCCTCCCGCCATATGATGCCGTCCTTGACGTAGACCCGCAGCACACAGTTGCCGGGATAACAGTCGATGCAATGGCTGCCCCACGCCACCCGGTCCCACCGCCACTGCTGCCGGTATACGTCCTCCGGCGATCGATAGGGCCCAACAGGTACGCCCATGGGCTCAAGGGCCTCTCTAGCCATGGCCTCACCTCCCCTTGAGACAGACCCTTTATAGCACCTCCCCACGCCCGCGTCCGTCAGCCAAAACTTCATACGCTTGAAGGGCTTTGCCTTACACGAAGGGCAAATCTCCACAAGAAAATAGGACGGGGCCTGGCTGGCAAGGGCCTTGGCAGCCGCTAAGGATAAAGTGAGCGCAGCCAGGGGGGTAGAAATGGCCGGTCGCGTCTCGGAGGAGAGGTATCGGCGACGGTGGACGTGGGACAAGGTGGTGAAGGTGACCCACATCCGCGCCAACTGCATATCGGCCTGCTCCTTCGACGCCTACGTTCGCGACGGGGTGGTGGTATGGGAGGAGCCCAACTGCTCCTACGCCCAGACCTGCCCTGACGTGCCCGATTTCAACCCCCGTGGCTGCCCCATGGGCTGCGTCTACAGCCGCACCATGTACGGGCCCTTCCGCGTCAAGTCCCCCCTCAAGAGGGTAGGGCCCAGGGGCTCAGGCCATTTCCAGCCCATCTCCTGGGACCAGGCCCTCACCGAGATAGCCGACAAGATCATCGATGTCATCCTGGAGGACGGCCCAGAGTGCATCGTCTATGACCATGGCACCACCAATGTGGACTTCGGCATCGGCTCCATGATGGAGTCCCACCTCTTCACCGTGGGCCTCGGCGCCACATCCATCGACTCCTGGGCAGGGGTGGGGGACCTACCCACGGGCCTCATCCAGACCTGGGGCACCTTCCTCTCCGAGGGTACCGCCGACGACTGGTTCTACGCCGACTTCATCGTCATCTGGGTGGGCAACCCCAACTATGCCCGCGTCCCCGACGCCCACTTCATCTACGAGGCCCGCTACAAAGGGGCCACTGTGGTGACCATCGCGCCCGACTACAGCCCCTCCGCCATCCACGCCGATTACTACGTGCCCGTCCGCTTCGCCACCGACGCCGCCCTCGCCCTCTCCCTCTGTCATGTCATCGTGGAAGAGGGGCTCTATAACGAAGACTTCATAAAGGAGCAGACGGATCTCCCCCTGCTGGTGCGCACCGACACCCGGCGCTTCCTGCGCCAATGCGACCTGCAAGAGGGAGGCAAGGAGGACATCTTCTACATGTGGGACCTCCACAGGCAAGCGCCTGTGGAGGCCCCTGGCTCTTGGGGCCATCCCGTCTACTCCCTAAAGCTCGGGGACATCTCCCCCGCCCTTGCGGGCCAGTACGAGGTGACCCTCAAGGACGGCACCAAGGCCAAGGTCCGGCCCCTTTTCTCCCTCTTCCAGGAGCACCTGAAGGCCTATGCCCCGGAAAGGGCGGCCGCCATCACCGGTGTCGGTCCCCAGGCCATCAGAGAGCTGGCCAGGGAGATGGCCAAGGCCCGCTCCTTAATGGTCTACATGTCCTGGGGCGCCTGCAAGCATTACCACTCCGACCTCTTCCAGAGAAGCGTGTGCTACCTCCTGGCCCTCACCGGCAATACGGGGGGCAAGCCCGGCGCAGGCATGAAGGTCTCCACCTGGTGGCCGGTGCCCGCCACCGTCCTCACCCGCGGCGGGGCCGCCGAGCCCACGGTGGCCCTCCAGGCCGGGCCGCCCACCGACGAGATCCCCGACGACATGCGCGTCCCCGTGCGGGACCTATGGCAGTTCCTCACGGCGGGAAGCCGCAGCAACCCCATCACCCCCCTTATCCCCTTCCTATATGTGCATGACCCTCGCTGGCGGGAGGTGGCCTCCCGCCGGCAATACAACGACCCCTCCCTGCCCCGGGACGTGCGCCAATATGTGGAAGAGGCCATAGAAAAGGGGTGGCAGCCCGTGTGGCCCCGGCCCCCCAAGAGGCCCCGCTTCTTATACTTCTCCGGCCCCAATCCCTTGCGCCGCTGGCCCCTTAACCACATCATTAGAGAGAGCCTCTGGCAGCAGGTGGACACCATCGTCTGCTGCGACTTCCGCCTCTCCTCTTCTGCCCTCTGGGCCGACTACGTGCTGCCGGCCGCCGGCTGGTACGAGAAGCCGGGCATCAAGTATACCCAGAGCTACATACCCTACGTGGTGGTGGGGGACCAGGCGGTGGAACCCCTGTACGACTCTAAGCCCGAGTGGGACATCGTTATGCTCCTGGCCAAGAAGATCCAGGAGCAGGCCAGAAAGAGGGGAGTCAGCGTCTTCCAGGACGCCTGGGGACGGCAGCGCAATCTGGCCACCCTCTACGACGACCTCACCGCCCAGGGCACCTACCGCGAGGGCCCCGAGGGGCAGGTCAAAGCCCTTGACTATATCCTGCGCTTCTCCCCCCTCACCAGGGCCAGCGGCCTCGGGGAGGACGCATGGGGCGAGGCGGCCCAGAGGGGGATGGTGCGCATAAAGAAGGTGCCCCCTGTGGCCATCGCCTCCTTCCTAGGCTCCATGTTCAGCGACTTCACCGACCAACGCCCCATCAACCAATTCGAGTGGTTTATCAAGCATAAGGAGCCATGGCCCACCCTCACCGGCCGCCAGCAGTTCTACATCGACCACCCCTGGTTCTTGGAAGCTGGTGAGGCCTTCGCCTGCCACAAAGAACCCCTACCTGCCGGCGGCCCCTTCCCCCTACGCATCAGCGGCGGGCACGACCGCTGGAGCATCCACGCCATCTTCGCCCCCGATGAGACCCTCATGCGACTGCAGCGCGGGGAGCCAGTGGTGTACCTGAGCATCCAGGATGCCCAGAGAAGGGGCATCGCCGACCACGATCGCGTACGCGTCTACAATGAGGTGGGAGAGTTCGTGGCCCGGGCCAAGGTCTCCCCATGCGTCCAGCCTGGTCAGGTCATCATCTATCACTCCCGCGAGCCCTACCAGTTCCCCCGCTGGCTCAACCAGAACACGGTCACCGCCACCCCCATCAAGGTCACCAACATGGTGGGGGATTACGGCCACCTCCAGTATCGCATGGCCTACTACAGCCCCAACCACATCCCTAAAGAGGCGGCTGTAGAGGTCGAAAAGGTGTAGGAGGGCGCCGTGGCCTCCCTGGTGGTACCTTTGGCCTCCCGTCCCCTGGGGGAGCTTCTGTACCCCTGGGCCCCGGCATGGCAAGAGGCGCCGCAGGTGGTGGTTCCCCTTGCCCCCGTGCCCCTGGAGGGGCAAACCTCCGCCTATGTGCGCGATGTCTGGGCCCATCGTCCCTACGGCCAGACGCCGGAGGTGGAGCTGCGCGCCCTGCACGATGGCCAGCGGCTGGCCTTGCAGCTCTCCTGGCTCGCTCCCCAACGGAGGGACCTCCTGGACGACGATGACGTCTTCCTGGACGCCGCCTGTGTCATGTTCGCCATGCGGGAGGATACCCCCATAAGCATGGGATCGCCCCAGCGGCCGGTGCGGGGGTGGCTATGGCGCCCCGACTGGCCCCAGCCCAGGGAGGTGAGGGCCACCGGCCCTGGTACCTCCCAGCGGGGCCCAGGGGATGGGCTGGAGGCCCGCGCCTCCTGGCAGGAGGGGCGATGGACGGTGGTCATGGCTGGCCCCCTGCCCCAGGAACGCCTCTTGGCGGTGGCCATCTGGCGCGGTGCCGACATGGAGAGGGCCGGCCTCAAGGCCTACTCCCCCTGTTGGCTTCCCTTAGAGCTGAGGCGAGAGGAGGGGCAAGCATGACCACTCACCCCCGCCAGGTGGCCTTCGTCATCGACCTCAACAAGTGCCTCGGCTGCCAGACCTGCTCCATCGCCTGTAAAACTCACTGGACCGCCGAGGAGGGCATGGAGCACCAATGGTGGATCATCGTCAACACCATGCCCGGCCAGGGCACCCCCAGGGGCTGGCAGGAGATGGGGGGCGGCTTTAAGGATGACCGCCTGGCCCCTGGCCGCATCCCCAAGCGGGAGGAGTGGGGTCAGGCCTGGCGGTTCAACTATCAGGAGGTGCTGGAGGGGGGCATGGGCACCCAGGTCCACCTCCGCCCCATGAACCCCGATGGCAGCGAGCCCACCTGGGGCCCCAATTGGGAGGAGGACGTGGGAGCCGGGCAGTGGCCCAACGCCTACTTCTTCTACCTACCCCACCTCTGCCACCACTGTTCGCGCCCCTCCTGCCTATACGCCTGCCCCCGCGATGCCATCTACAAGCGGGAGGAGGACGGCCTCGTCCTCATCGACGAGGAGCGGTGCAATGGCTGCCGCCTCTGCCTAGAGGCCTGCCCCTACAAGCGCATCTATTTCAACCCCCGCCTGGAGGTGGCCCAAAAATGCATCGGCTGCTTCCCCAGGCTGGAGCAGGGGGTGGCCCCAGCCTGCGTCCGCCAGT